>CAYSBC010000001.1:0-95895 GCA_964429195.1 uncultured Eubacteriales bacterium
CTTATTCCATTGTTGTTAATAGTAATATCTTGGCCTTTCCAACCCAAAACACCAACAGGAGATATGACGGCGGCCGTTCCCGATGCAAATACTTCTTCTAAAGTGCCTTCTTCATGAGCGTCGAAGATTTCTTGAATCGTCAATCTCTTTTCCTCTATTTTCATTCCCCAATGTTTTAAAAGGGTGATAACAGAATCTCTTGTTATACCTGGTAATATAGATCCTGTAAGGGGTGATGTGTAAACAGTTCCGTTAATTTTAAAAAATGCATTGGAAGTTCCTATTTCTTCTACGTATTTGCGTTCAACACCGTCTAACCATAAGACCTGAGTATATCCTTTAGCTGTAGCCTTTTCTTGGGCCTTTAAGCTGGCTGCATAATTCCCACCGACTTTTGCAAAACCTGTTCCGCCTGCTACTGCTCTTACGTATTCATCTTCAACATATATTTTAGTCGGCTGTAATCCACCTTTATAATAAGTTCCCACAGGACAAAGTATGATAAAAAATTTGTACATAGAGGAAGGTCTTACCCCTAAATAGGGATCGGTAGCAAAAATAAAGGGTCTTATATAGAGAGAAGTACCCTCTGATCGAGGTATCCAGTCTTTATCTACCTTAACAAGCTCCTTAATAGCAGAGATCATTAAATCTGGATCTATTTGCGGCATGCACATTCTGGCATTTGTTTCATTGGTTCTTTTTGCATTCATTTCCGGTCGGAATAATGCTATCTCGCCACTATTTGTCCTGTATGCCTTTAGACCTTCAAACATTTCTTGACCATAATGAAACACCATAGTAGAAGGATCTAATGTGATAGGCCCATAGGGCTTAATAACACCATCATGCCAGCCTTTTTCCGGTGTATAAGTCATTTCAAACATATGATCTGTAAATAGCTCTCCAAATGATAATTCATTTTCATTTGGCTTTTTTTTGGGGTTATTATTTTTAATAAACTCAAATTTGTAATTCATATTCTTCCTCCGTATCGTCACTTTCTTTATGACTTCGTTATTCATTTTATTCACTTCTAATATTTTAATACACTATGTATATAAATGCAAAATATTTGTGAATATTTATATTCTTCAAAAAACGAGAGAACCTATACCCACATATGTTGTCTCCACCGTGCAACTGAACAATCCAGGCCTTTTATGGGTATGTATAGAGATATGATTCATTCTTATGCTTGCATCTTCTTGGAGTTCAGAAAGAAAATCATAAAGCCTGTCGAATTCACCTTGAATATCCCATGTTACATGATGTTCAATAACATAGCCCTTTAAACTATTATCGAAGGCTCCATCTATATAGTCAAGGATTGTATAAATATGTGTATTCCCAAGTTTATAAGTCATGGTTAATGTGTTATTTTCTTTCTTGCTTCTTTCCAAAAGGATTATGATTTCCTCTTGCAAGGATTTATCAGAAAAATCAGCCTTAAGTTGATGGACCTCTGTACTTATTTCTGCTATCTGCTGGTTAGTCAATGTTAGCTCGAAAGAAAAAGACTCTATTTTAGATTGTTTTTTATCTATTTGATTTTTTGTATAATGAAGCTGAACGTGTTTAAAAGCTTTGTTTTCTTCTAGACGGGTTACAAGTTCTCCTAAATATTCTTCATATTGAGTATAGCCATACATCATGCACACGCCTTGACTATCCAATGTATATTTATAAATATACATTTCTTGTGGGAGTATTCCTCTAAAATAATCCAGCAAAGCTATCTGATTTAAGGAAGGATTAGCCTTTGCAACAGATTCGAATACAAGTTTTGACTTCTCCAGTTCTTCTATTTGAGATTCTAAATCATGGGCTTCATCTGATTTCCCCAAATCACTAGAGATAGAAGCTATTTTACTTTTAATTTGCTCGCTATTGTTTTTGGCTATTATAGCCACTAAAAATAGGACTATCCATACCATAAGGATAAGAATTATCCATAAAGCCCTTTTTCCCTTTTTCTTTTTTTCTTCCCTGAAACTATCCAATAAGTTAATGTCACTCATAGGAATACGCTCACTCTCTCACACTACAGCCTATTACATTGACGTGAAATATATTCTTTTCATTACACATTCCAATAGGTATATCTGTCAAATCTTTCATGATAGCAACCAATAAGTTGATATCCGCATAATCCCCATAAAGGAAAATTTCTTGGACTTCTTCGCCTTGGTTATTATTTCGAGTATATTCTATAAATTGTTGGATGGTCAGTTCCAATTCCTTTACGCTTTCACGAATGCACGCTTTTGTTATATTCCAATTCCCTTCTAAGTAATGCATAATATCCGATTCTTGCCGTTGAGCCAAATCCATTTCCTTCCACAAGTAATACTCCACAAAATTAAATCCTTTAGTCAGAAATTTATTGAGGCAGAAATGATAATTATTCATAAGAGTCACATTGATGTAATGATAGTTGAGATCAATCAATATAGCGTTCTTATTCTCTTCAATCCGCCGATAATATTTAATAGCACAATTCTGTGATACATCGACCACGCCAATATCCATTTTGAGTCGCCTTGCGACAGCTTGATAACCTCTCAACAGGTCCTTCGGAAACAAAACAGCAGTCCCCTTGAGGAGGCCATTCTCTTCCCCATGGAGTTTATAAGACATACTATAAATATCTAAATTCTCAGAAATAACTTCTGCTATACCCTCCTGTATTGCAAGGCTTTCCTGCTCTTTATTATCCAATGAAGAAATAGCAAATTGCTTGATGATAACGCGAGAGGAGTTAATACAGAAGCTGCATTCATTAGGACGGATTTTAAGCTTTTTTATGCTGTTACTAAGGGTCTCGGCAATTTTTTTTACATGATTGATTTTCCCATCCTCATAAGCATTCTCAGGCATGTCCACTATAAATTGATGGGATTTTTTACTCCTGTATAAAAGCTTAATTCGATCAGCATTCAACTCAATATATAAGCTGTTTTTCATTGAAAATTCTCCTTTGCAGCACCTATAGCATGGCTCTATTATAGCATAAATATAAAAGCCTTTCTCGGATGGTATGAAAAATTTTCTAAAGAAATAAACCGGCAAAGATGCCCCATACGATAAAAGGTCCAAAGGGGATAGAGGATGTCCTATTGACTTTTTTCTTCAGTAGTAATGCCATGGATAACATACCTGCTGAAAGCATAGCTATCCATAGGGACAAAAGCGTTAATTTTAACCCTAAAAACAGGCCTATAGGTATATAGAGTTTAATATCTCCCATGCCTATTCCCTCTTTTCCTTTAAAGAGGAGCAAGGAGAAAATATAAATTAAGACCAAGAGAAGACATGCTACTAAAGCCGCTAAAAAACCATCCATTCTACCAGAATAGAAACCGTAATGTCCGGTAACTCCACTATAGATTTGAATGATTATACCGGCTCCTATGCCAACTATTACAACCTCATTCGGTATAATCTTATAATAAAAATCCATGAAGAAGGTAATGATTAAGAGGGATGCTAAGAGGCACATAGCAAAAAACTCAAATGAGTAACCCCACCTTGTCAACAAAAGTAAAAATAAAACACCCGTTATCCCTTCTATAAAAGGATATTGAAGAAAAATAACAGGTTTGTTATGTCTATGTCTGCTTTTTAAAAACACTTTCAAAAGCCTGCCCGTCAATAAACCGATGATGAAAATTGCTATATAGAAATAGAACATACCCTCCCCCAGCTGTAATCAAAATTTTTAGTTGCTTCTCTTGATTATAGCATAATTTCCATAAAATGGTATGTCTTTATGCGCTTTCAGTAAAATTATTTGACTATCTACTCAGCATTTTTTTTAAAAACTGACCCGTATAAGACTCCACTACTTCTGCCACTTCTTCCGGTGTTCCTGTCGTAAGAACGGTACCACCTCGGCTTCCACCATCCGGACCTAAATCGATGATATGATCGCAAACCTTTATGACATCAAGATTATGCTCGATAACCACCACCGTGTTTCCTCCATCGACTAACTTGTTGAGAACTTCAATTAATTTGTTCACATCCTCAAAATGAAGGCCGGTTGTTGGTTCATCTAAGATATAAATAGTTCTGCCTGTACTCCTTTTACTCAGCTCTGAGGCCAGTTTAATTCTTTGAGCCTCCCCACCCGATAACTGAGTCGAGGGTTGTCCCAGCCGGATATAACCTAAGCCTACCTCGTATAGGGTTTTCAGTTTGTTATGGATTATCGGAATATTGATAAAGAAATCCAAGGCCTCATCAACAGTCATGTTGAGTACCTCATAAATATTTTTACCTTTATACCTTACCTCCAACGTTTCCCGATTATAGCGTTTTCCCTTACAAACTTCACAGGGCACATAAACATCTGACAAAAAATGCATTTCTATTTTAATGATACCGTCACCTTTGCAAGCTTCACATCGTCCTCCCTTGACGTTAAAGCTGAAACGGCTCTTCGTATAACCCTTGGCTTTTGACTCATTGAGTCCGGCAAAAAGATCTCTTATAGGCGTAAAAACACCGGTATAGGTAGCCGGATTAGATCGAGGTGTTCTCCCAATGGGGGATTGATCAATATCCACTACTTTATCGATAAACTCCATACCTTGAATCTCTTCATGCTTTCCCGGTTTTACCCGTGAACGATTGATATGCACAGCAAGGCTTTTATAGAGAATCTCATTGACTAAGCTGCTTTTGCCAGAGCCTGATACTCCTGTCACACAGGTGAACACACCTAATGGAAATTCCACATTAATATTTTGGAGGTTATTTTCAGCCCCCCCAATGACCTGAATGGCCTTTCCATTGGGCTTTCTTCTGTCCTTTGGAATTTCTATTTTTCTTTCACCGGATAAGTATTGACCCGTTATAGATTTCGCAGATTTTTTGATATCTTCTATCATGCCTTGGGCTACAAGCTCTCCACCATGAATTCCGGCTCCGGGGCCAATATCAATAATTTGATCTGCCTTATACATGGTATCCTCGTCATGCTCTACTATAATCAATGTATTGCCTAAATCAGTCAGTTTTCTCAAGGTCTTTAACAACTTTTCATTATCTTTTTGATGAAGTCCAATGCTGGGTTCATCCAGTATATAAAGGACACCTACCAAACTTGAACCAATTTGTGTTGCAAGCCTAATCCGCTGAGATTCTCCTCCGGATAAACTGCCTGATGATCGTGCTAATGTCAGATAGTCAAGACCAACATCCACTAAGAATCCTAAGCGTTCGTTGATTTCTTTGATGATTTGTACTGCTACCATTTTTTCTTTTTCGGTTAACTGTAATCCTCTGATAAAATTAAGGGCTTCAACGATAGATAAATCCGTGAATTCAGCGATGTTTTTTCCACCTACTGTCACCCCTAATACTTCATCCTTAAGTTTTTTACCCTTACAACTGTCACAGACAACCTGACTCATGTAGCTTTCTATTCTGTCTTTTATATACTGGGAATTCGTTTCTCGATAGCGTCTTTCTAAATTAGGAATAACCCCTTCAAAGGGATAATTCGAAAAAGCTTTAAAAGAACCTGCCCTATTGGCATAGGCATAACTCAACTTTTTTTCACCGGTGCCATATAAGAGCTCATGCACGAATTCTTGGGGCAACTCTTCTAACTTATCATTCAAGCTTACTTGATGATTATCAGCTAAGGCCTTGACAATATTATAATAATAGCCCCCTTCTTCCATAGAAGAAAAAATGGAACCCAAAGCCCCCTCTTTTATACTTAGGTTCATGTCCACAACAATTCTATCCGGATCAACATTTTGTGTAAAACCTAAACCATTACATTTTGTACATGCACCAAAAGGACTATTAAATGAAAATGTTCGTGGCTCCAACTCTTCTATGCTAATGCCATGGTCCGGACAGGCAAATTTACTGCTGAACAAGATATCCTCACCATCTACAATATTCACAATGGCTAACCCTTCGCCATGGTTTAATGCTGTTTCCGTGGATTCCGCTAATCTGGATTCCATGCCCTTTTTAACAATGATTCGATCCACTACAATTTCAATGTTATGCTTTTGAGTTTTGTTCAGTTTAATCTCTTCATCACTTAAATTAAATGTCTCTCCGTCAATCCTTACGCGAACAAAACCCTCCTTTTTAATCCTTGACAAAACTTTTTCATGCTCTCCTTTTTTGCCTCTTATCACAGGAGCTAATAGTTGTATCCTTGATCCTTCTGGTAATTCCAATATTTGATCCACAATTTGATCCAGGGTTTGTTGCCTTATTTCCTTCCCACAAATAGGGCAATGGGGAATGCCTATTCTTGCATATAGGAGCCGTAGATAATCGTATATTTCGGTAACAGTCCCCACCGTTGATCTGGGATTTTTACTTGTTGTCTTTTGGTCAATGGAAATAGCAGGGGATAAGCCTTCAATCAAATCCACATCCGGCTTCTCCATTTGTCCTAAAAATTGGCGAGCATAGGAAGATAAGCTTTCAATATAACGCCTTTGACCTTCGGCATAAATCGTATCAAAGGCTAAAGACGATTTTCCCGAACCGCTTAAGCCCGTGATAACAACCATTTTATCTCTTGGTATTTTTATATCAAAATTTTTTAAATTATGTTCTCTTGCTCCCTTTATGAATAACTCTTTGGTCATGTTTTTCTCCTTCTTTTAATTTCGAGTATCTGATCACGAAGTACAGCTGCTCTTTCAAACTGTAAATTCTGCGAAGCAAATCGCATTTCATTATCCAGCTGTTTAATCAATTTTTCTATTTCTTTATCGGTATAGGTTTCTATTTCCGTCGCTGTATAATATTTTTCTTCTTCCTCTGCTACATGGGTAGCCTCGATTAAATCCCTTACCTTCTTCACAATAGTTTGAGGCTCTATCTTGTTTTTTCTGTTATATTCCTCTTGTATCTTTCTACGCCTTTCCGTTTCATCAATAGCCCTTTTCATAGAGCCGGTAATTTGATCCCCATACATGATAACCTTGCCATTGACATTTCGGGCAGCTCGTCCTATGGTCTGAATCAGCGATGTTTCTGTTCTTAGAAAACCTTCTTTATCTGCATCCAGAATAATGATTAAGGAAACCTCCGGTATATCTAAACCTTCCCGCAAAAGATTGATGCCTACCAGGACATCAAACTCGCCTAATCGCAAGTCTCGAATAATCTCTATCCTATCCAATGTTTCAATTTCAGAATGAAGGTATTTTACTTTAATGCCCATATCCCTTAGATAATCCGTCAACTGTTCAGCCATTTTTTTGGTGAGAGTTGTTATAAATACCCTTTCATTGCGTTTTGTTACTTCGTTGATTTCCTTGATAAGATCATCTATTTGCCCTTCTGTTTTTCTTACTTCTACTGCAGGATCCACTAATCCGGTTGGCCTTATAATCTGCTCAATAATTTCTAAATTGCTCTTCTCCTTTTCGTAATCTGCCGGGGTAGCACTTACATAAATGCATTGCTTAACGATTTCATTGAATTCTACAAAGTTCAAAGGTCGATTGTCCAATGCAGATGGCAACCTGAATCCGTATTCAACCAAATTGCTCTTTCTTGATTGATCACCTGCATACATGGCCCTCAGCTGGGGAATCATGACATGGGATTCATCAATAATAACCAAAAAATCCTCAGGGAAATAATCTAAGAGAGTGTAAGGACGAGTCCCGCTAGCTCCTCCGCTAATGTGTTTAGAATAGTTTTCAATGCCTTTACAGCTACCTGTTTCTCGCAACATCTCGATATCATATCGTGTTCTTTGCTCTATCCTTTGAGCTTCGACCAGCTTTCCTTTACTCTTAAAAAAGGCAATTCTTTCTTTTAATTCGCTTTCAATGGTCCTTATAGCCCTTTCCATGTTTTCCTCTGTTGTGACATAATGGGATGCAGGAAATATGGACACATGATTTCGTTTTCCTATGATTTCACCTGTTAAAGAGTTCATTTCTTTAAGGGATTCAATTTCATCGCCAAAAAATTCAACCCGTATTGCATTTTCTCCGCCTGCCGGATATATATCCATTACATCCCCCCTCACTCGGAATGTACTTCTTATAAAATTGATATCATTTCTCATATACTGTATCTCGACAAGTTTTCTTATCATTTCCTCCCTGTTTTTGACCATTCCGGGCCTAAGGGAGAGAACTTGATTCTCGTAATCTATAGGGCTTCCCAAACCGTATATACAAGATACACTGGCTACTATAATAACATCCCTTCTTTCAAACAAAGATGCTGTAGCTGAGTGTCTCAATTTTTCTATTTCTTCATTAATCTGGGAATCTTTTTCAATATAAGTATCGGTGTGGGCAATATAGGCTTCCGGTTGATAATAATCATAATAGCTCACAAAAAACTCCACAGCACTCTCCGGAAAAAATTCTTTAAATTCTCCATAAAGTTGCGCTGCTAATGTCTTATTATGGGATATAACCAAGGTTGGTCTTTGTAAGCGTTCTATGACATTGGCAATGGTAAATGTTTTACCCGAACCGGTAACCCCCAGCAACACTTGATTTTCTTTTCCTCCCAAAACACCTTGAGCTAACCGATTAACAGCAAATGGTTGATCACCCGTTAATTGAAAATCTGATTTAACTTTAAATTCTCCCATATTGTTTCTATTCTCCCTATATTATCTCTTTATTCTTACACATTATATCACTTGATTCTAAAATTGAAAACATATGTTCCTTATAATTGGTAAAAAACATATAATACTGTATTACAACTTTCTTAAAGGAGCAAGAACAATGAATCATTTTATAGAAGCTTTATATGAATCTATGGCTCTCTGGCAAGCATACTATGGTAATTTCTATACTCTTTTAGCTATAACCCAAAGGATTGATGCTTATCCAATAAAGTGGTTAAATTTTAAATACAGTGCTGATATTCAAGACTACGTGGAATTTTACAATAGAATTAATGCAATTGTGCTCGAGACAAATATCTATAATTCGGACAATAGCGATAATAAGCAAATCTACAAAAGCATTAACCCTGCTTTTAAAAAAATTCATTTCAATTTACGATTCCATCTCAATAAACAACCTTTATCACTTTATGACATTTTGGACAGAAAAGAAAAATGGACACTCCTCCCCATTAAATCATCCGCCTTTCATATGAATGGAAAAGACGGGGAATACAATCTGAAGTTTATATCAAAGGATGGCCATTTAGAAGCTGTCTACAGCAGCCTGTCTTATAGCCTAGTTATTAATCCCTGGAATATAGGAACCTATAATTATGCCCCTCTTACCGACTCCCCTAATCACTACACCTATGATGTTGAGCCTTATTACAAATGGAACAATACACCTTTCTTAAAAGGTCAAGGTCAAATAGCCTCTAATATTATGGCCGGTGAAAATATTCTGAGGTATAATCAATCCTCAAAGGCACAAGAAAATTACAATAAAATAAAGGAGCTCTTCAACTCCTAATTGCATAGAAAAAGTGCATCTCCAATGATCTTCTTTTCCCATCCTCGGAGATGCACCTTTCCTATATTGTTATCTATCGTTTTAAAACTTCCATAGCTCTTTTAAGCTGTTTATCATTTTCTTTTGTGATTAAACCACTTTCCAAAACCTCTTCATCGAGCTCCACAAGAATATTGGGCTCCACGCCAACATCATGGATGATATCTCCCTTAGGAGAAAAGTATTGTGCAATTGTTATCTTAACACCATCTCCATTTTCTAAGGGTTGAATCCTTTGAATAATCCCCTTGCCAAATGTTCTGGTACCAATGATCTTCCCTTCCCCTGAGTCCTTAATGGCAGCGGCCAAAATTTCGGATGCACTTGCTGAACTTTCATTGACTAGAATAACATAAGGTATCTCTGTTTTTTCTCGGTCCGATTCATAAAACCTTTTATTCCCTTTATTGTCCTCCGTATAGATAATTGTTTCCTTACCTAACAACATATCCGCTATCTCTATGCTTTCGCTTACAAGACCTCCTGGGTTATTTCTCAAATCAATTATCAAACCGGAAATATCCTGTGAATCCAAGTTCCTTAAATGATTTTTAAAGTCATCCGCTGTATTTTCATCAAAGGATACAATGCGGATATAGCCTAGACCATCCTCTAGAAGCTCAGACTCAACCGATACAATCTTCACATTGGCCCTCATAATGTTAAAATCAAGAAGTCCACTTTCACCCTCGCGCATCACTGTAATTTTGACAGAAGTGCCCGGTTGACCTCTCATTTTACTAACAGCTATTTCCATTTCCTCAGCTGAATACTCTACACCATCTACCTTGACTATTTTATCGCCACCTTTTATACCGGCCAAATCCGCAGGACTTCCGGAAAAGGGAGCAACGACAGTAATATAACCTGTATCCGCGGGATAAACTGTGACGCCGATGCCTTGAAACTCGCCTTGACTTGAAATCATTAAGTCTTCATATTCCTTGGATGTCAAATAGGAAGAATAGGGGTCACCTAAACCTTGAAACAGACCCTTATAAAGTCCTCTCATGATGTCTTCCTCATTGACAGGTATATAATAATTGTCATCGATGTAATCTTTCAATTCAAATAGTTTGCCATATTTATTCATGATATAACGATAGTTTTCAAAATCATGATAGGATATGAGAACCTTTCCTTTTAATGGGATAAAGGTCATAAGGCCTACTGTAACAGTTGCCGTAATGACAATAACAACAATTAATAACATGACCACTTTTTTCTTATTCATTCTTTTTACCACCAAGCTTCCTCTGAATTGTCTTTCCATTCTATTATTAGATATTCGTAAAACAGAACATTATTACTCTTAAATTTCGGATGTTCGTTTTATATCCTCTATTTGAAAACAAATCTTTTTTAAACCTTTGTATTCGTTAATTTCCGGTATACCTATGATGGATAGGTTTTCATCCGGTGAAAAACTGTCAAATCTATTTTTCAAATAAAAACCAACACATTCTATAGTATAGCCATTTTTATTCTTCAATACAACCTTAACATGGTCTTTATCCTTACCCATCAGGTACTTCTTTTCTATCCATAAATTTTTAATTAAAAAAAGAGGTCTTTCATTTTTATGTCCAAAAGGTTCTAGTTTTTCAATGATTTCGACAAATTCAAAATTAATATCACTCACTTCTAATTCCAAAGATATTTCTGCTTTGGGTACAAAGCAATCACTATTTTTCTCTTTTATTCTTTGCATATCTTTATTGAGGTTTTCTCTTAATAGATGAATATCCTGTTCATAGATACTGAATCCACAGGCTCCACTATGTCCTCCAAATTTAATATAATTCTCTTTGTATTGATTCATATACTGAAAAAGATTAATATCAACAATACTTCTGCCCGTCCCCTTGAACACTTTTGCACCATCAGACCGGGTAACTATAATAGTAGGTCTATAAAAGGCTTCCTTTATCTTTGAGGCGACAATGCCGGCTACACCCTCATGGGTGTTAGGAGACTCAATGACTAAAAAAAGATCTTCCGGGTGGTTTTTGACAGCTATTTCATAGCATTGATCAAAGGCATCCTTTTGGATATTTCTTCTTTCTCGGTTGCTTTCTATAAGCAGGGCTGTTTTATCATCAATTTCTTTCTCATTGTCGCTCAATAATAATTCTACACCTGTCAGCGCATGATTGATTCTTCCGGCTGCATTAATGTGAGGCCCTATGATAAAACTGATATGATAGGATTTTATTTTCTTTTCACCCAGTCCTATTCCTTCTATGAGTGCAGCAAGACCTTTTCTCTTTTTTTTATTGATTTCTTTAAGTCCGTATTTGACAAAGGTTCTATTTTCATCTAAAAGGGGAACAATGTCGGATACGGTTCCTATAGCTAACAAATCAAGAACATCTAAAAGAATTTGCTTGGGAAGGTTTGCTTTGCGTTGTAAGCCCTGGGCCAGCTTAAAGGCTACACCACAACCACATATATCTTTAAATGGATATGTACAATCATGTTGCTTGGGGTTTAAGATGAGACACTCAGGCAGTTTTTCACCTACATGATGATGGTCTGTTACGACAATATCCAGTCCAATCTCTTTTGCATAATCGACTTCTGCAACAGAAGTACTTCCACAATCTACTGTAATGACTAAATCTGTTCCTTTATTTTTTATGTTTTGCAGGGCTTCTTTATTGAGCCCGTAGCCTTCCTCAAATCGAGATGGAATATAGTAGTCAATCTTATCTGTTAATAGAGACAACACTTCATAGAGCAAGGATACACTGGTTACTCCATCCACATCATAATCACCATAAATACAGATTTTTTTATCCTCAGCAATGGTTTGCTTTATTTTCAGTATCACCTTATCCATATTTTTAAGTAAAAAAGGATCATAGGTTTTTCTCGGAGACAGAGAAAAGAATTCCTCCATCTCCTCTTCGTCCGATAAACCTATCATCCATAAGAACTTCCTTATTTTGGAATCCACGCTTAAATGAAAATCAACATCTTCATTATAAGCTTTTATCATCCATTTTTTTTCTTTGTTGTACATAGTTTTTCCCTTTAGAATCTTTACGTTATTTCAAGTATGGCATAGGATCAACATATTCTCCGTTAACCCTGACTTCAAAATGAAGATGCGGACCGGTAGATTGACCTGTACTTCCTGATTTTGCAATGGTTTGGCCTTTTTTCACTTTCTCTCCCAAGGATACCGTGAGACTGTTGTTATGAGCATATAAAGTAACTATCCCACCGCCATGGTCAATCATAACTGTTTTCCCGTATCCTCCAAGCCAGTTGGAGTGTATCACCACGCCATCATTGACTGCAACGATGGTGCTATTCGATGGTACTCTGAAATCCGTACCTGTATGTAATTTATTGACTTTAAGTATAGGGTGTAGTCTATTTCCAAAAGGAGAAGTAATCGTTTTATAGCCTGGGCAAGGCCATGCAAAAACGCCTCCCACATAGTCTGAGTCACTCTGTGCTTTTCGGATAATTTCTGCTAACTCTTTTGCATAATCATTTAAACTATCAATTTGTTGTTCTAATGCTTTATTGTCTTCTTTGACCTTCTGTCTCAGGTTGACAGCTTGTCCTCTGCTAACCTCCAGAGATTCCTGCTTGCTAACCACATTCGACTTTTGTTGGTGAAGGGCATACTTTAATTGATCCAATTTTTCTTTTGCAGCAGTCAGTTCTTGATGTTTTTCTTTTAATCCCTTTAACAACTCCACATCGTGTGCATAAATTCTTTTAGCCATTTCCAAGTTATTCATGAATTCTCTGAAATCAGAAGAGTCCAGTAGTATTTGTAGCAAGCCCACATCTCCATTTTTATACATCACTACCAATCTTGAATTCAATAACTCGTTTCGATCATCAATTTCTTTTTGCTTTTGATTGAGATTTTCAATACAGGTATTAATCTGCTTCTGGGTATCTCTAATCTCGGCTTCAAGGACCTTAAGCTCATTTTCCTTTTTTTCTATCTGATTATCCAAATCAGTGATTTGCTCTACAATGCTTTTTTCCTTCTTCTCACCTTGAGTCAACAAATCCTTTATCCCGTCCAGCTTTTTGGTGATACCGTCAAGTTCTTGTTGTGTTTCCTCCACACCTCCAAAAGTATGAGAGATGGGCAAGGTAGACATCAACATTATAATACAAATACAAGCTACTACTTTTTTCATAAGTTGCTTCCCCCCTTATTAAGTATCTAAGAACTTTCTCATCGATAGTATACTGCCAACTGCTCCTATGCCGACACCCATGCTGGCAAATATCCATATTAAATTACCCATTAAAAACGAACTTGGTACTAAGTCAATTGGAAAGATTAAAAAAGCTTCTTGGGAGAACCCTTCTAGAATCTTGCCATAGGATAAGCCTATTAGGGCTAAAGAAACTATCGCCCCTATTAAACCGATAATAACTCCTTCCACTAAAAATGGTCCCCTTATAAACCAATTTGTTGCCCCTACATATTTCATAATGCTTATTTCTTTTTCCCGAGCCGTTACGGTTAGTTTAATCGTATTGGCTACAATGAATATGGAAATAATAATTAACACAAAAATAGCAACAATACCTGCTTTTTGTATTAAATTCGTTATACTGATAACTTTATCAACGGTTGTCTTATAATACTGTACTTCGTCAATGCCTTCAATATCTTTAACCTTATTGGCCACAGTATCAGCATCCTCTAAGGTTTGAACCTTGAAGGTAAAGGATGCCGGAAGCGCTTTATCTTCAAGACCCTCTAGCAAATAGCTGTTTTCTCCCCATCTGTTTTTTAAGATGACTAGGGCATCTTCTTTACTTATGTACTCTACCTCTTCTATCTCAGGGATTTCCTTCAAATCTTTCTCAATAGCCTTTATTCTACTGTCTTCTATGTCTTCGTCTAAATAAACCTCAATTGTCTCAAATTGCAGCTTAGCTGACTCTGCAATAAGATTGATGTTGACTATAAAAATTAAGAATAATCCTAATATGAGTAGCATGGCGGTTATGGAAAACGTTGAAACAAAGCACATATTTTTATGTCTTGACATCTGGATGAAGGCTTGTCTTATCATATAGTGAAGTGATTTTATCATTGTTTATATAAGCCCCCCTCGAGTGTCATTAATAATTTTGCCATTACCAATTGTTATCACTCTTTTATCCATTTTGCAGACAATATCCTTAGCATGAGTAGCCATAACAATGGTTGTTCCTCTAAGATTGATTTGTTTTAATAATTTCATTATTTCCCATGCATTGTCTTCGTCCAAATTACCGGTAGGCTCATCCGCTATTAATACAGAGGGATTATTGATAATAGCTCTGGCTATAGCAACCCTTTGTTGTTCTCCAGCGGATAACTCATCAGGAAATTTATTGGCTTTGCCACTAATGCCAACAAGATTCAACACTTGGGGAATTGTTCTTTTGATGGCTCTTGGATGGGTATGAACTATTTCCATTGCAAATGCAATATTTTCATAAGCTGTTTTGTGGGGTAATAATCTGAAGTCCTGAAAAACTATGCCAATATTTCTTCTGTGTTTAGGTATATTTCTGTTAGATAGCTTGGTCACTTCAGTATTGCCCACAAATATTTTTCCTGATGTAGCCTCTATTTCCTTTAAAAGAAGTTTGATAAAAGTTGATTTTCCTGCCCCACTGTGCCCCATTAAAAAAACGAATTCTCCCTTATCTATCTTAATATTGACATCAGACAATCCAATTGTTTTTTTGTACATTTTGGTAACATTATCAAATACTATCATATTGTCTCTTTTCCCCTCTAAGAAACCCTTACAAATAGAGGTTTTTATTTCTCTATATACATTTTAGTATAAAATGTCGCTTCTTTCTACAAAATAACCAAAAAAGTATATTACGTTTTTGTTACTTTCATTTTATCTGCTTTTATTCTATAATTTTATAAAACAGTATCGCCTGCGAAAGGAGAAAGAAACTATGCTTATAAAGACAGACAAAAAAGACCTCCGAATGAAGGCCTTAAATGATAGGAAATTTTTACCTGCCTCTCTTCAACAAAGGTATTCTCATGCAATTTTTGACAGATTACAAGCTTTTCCGGTTTATACACAAGCTAAAGAAGTCATGGTCTATTTAGATTTTAAGAATGAGGTTTCGACAGATAGAATTGTGAAGGATCTTATTAAAAGGAATCAGCATGTCTATATCCCGGTAACGGTTTCTGAAAATTGTATGATTATTCCTTCTTTAATTAAGGATAAAAAGGATCTCAATGTCTGCGATTTTGGAATGCTTGAAACACCTGTAGAGAAGGCTTCCTCCGTTCATAATTCTTGCATCGATTTAATTATCGTACCTGGTCTTGTCTTTGACGTCACCGGTAATCGAATTGGTTTCGGTAAAGGCTACTATGATAATTATTTAGAATCTCTTGGCCGAAAGGTAACAACTATTGCTCTGGCCTATGATTTTCAGGTTAAAGAATCTATACCCTCGGAATCTCACGATTTTAAGATGGATTATATTGTAACACCTAGTAGAATTATTACTGCTCCATAATTCCCCTTCCCCTGTACCCGTATCCGGAGCTGCGAATCCCGATAGGAATCGTATTTTGAAGATTCAATAACCTGAAATGGCCTCGACCTGCATCAATCGTAACGATGACTAGGGGTTCAAGGATAACCTTGCTTCTTTTTGTTTCAGGATCCTTATAGGCATATCCATATGCAAAGGGGTAACTATGAACCAGCTCCGTTTTATTGAAATAATAACAAATCTGTGTATCATCAAAATAGGCCACCCAATATTCCGTATCTTCTGACCAATAATCTTTTTTAATCGATTGGTTAAAGATGAATTGTATTGCCTTATTCCCCTCCTGATAATTAAAGATTTTATGTCCCAATGGATACTTTTCCTCATCGTAAAAAAGCATGGCAGCAGAAGCACAATCATCAGCAATCATTTTAATTTCTTCCAACTGAATACTATACCTGTTGTAGTCAAACTGAAATACTATAAACATGCTATAAAGTAAGGTTATAGCCAGTCCTAGGATAAGGGTTTTCATGGCATCACCTGTTCACTGGCGCCAAAGCTCTCAATAATATAATAATAGGAATTGTCTTCTTCTTTTATTCCCCAAAATTGTGGTGCTGCAATAACTGCCTTAATAGGAACACCAATCTTATAATGAATCAATCCTCTTTCATCGAATTCATTCTGCCGGTATTTGATGTTTTCTGTCACCTCAATGATAATTTCACTTTCATGAACATTCCTGAATTCCTCAATGATATTTTGCTTGACCTCCTCTATCAATTCAGGAGTAAACAAACCTTTAGCTCTGGCTTTTTCTTTTGCATTATAGACGATATTCTGAAATTGCGTGATATGATGATAATTTCTTTGTTCTAAAGCGTATTGCAAAGGAAATGTTAATAATAACAATAAAACGGCTGTCATGACAATGATATGTTTCATAGGGATATCCTTCTTTCTCTCTTATCCTAGGGCTCTATCCTTTGAACGCTTAATTGTTGCTTCATGATTTTAGCTGCATTGTTTTTAACAGAATCCTGCTGCTCACCCAGTATCATTTGATACAGATAAATCCCTAAAATGGTTAACATACAAATTATAATCAGTTGTTTCAATGCTCAAATCCCCTCTCTCGTCACTAGTTTTCGTGATCAATCAATTCGGTCATACGTACATTGGCTTCCGTAACAATATTCGAAGCTCCAGTCTTCAAGGAACCGCTAGGCCCATTGATTAATGTAGTCCCAATGTAAGCACCTAAAATAATCGTAGCCAAAATAATAATAATGTTTTTCATAGATACTTCCCCCTCTTTATATTTTAATATTTAACATGTTATACAATGAATCCATCCATATGGTGATAATGATAAAATTCATCAATATAACGATAATGTTAGCTATAACAGGAATAAAAATAATGTTGCTGATAAGCTCTTGCTCTTTTAGTCTTTGTGTCATCCTTTCCTGCCTTATATAGGTTTGCATGCCTGTAAGTTGTTCTCTTAATTCCAATGGATTCAGATAATCCAGCTTGATAATCATATTGGCTAAGTCATTTACAGATTTGTTATCCACAGAATTTTTAAAGTACTCTGTCGCTCCCTCAGCGTTCCCTTCCTGCAAAAAACTTAATGTCTTTGCAAATATGTTTTTACTCTTATTGGCAAATTTAATAATCATTTCGAGTATGTAGATAGAGGACAAGGGCCTATCCTCTTGTGTGATGATGATATTTTTTAATTGGGATATGCTGTTATAGATTTCATGCTCAATGTCTTCTTTATACTTTTTCATCAGAAAGACTTTCAGCCTATAAAATGGCGTTTTGATATTTAAAATCTTGTCTTGGGGTGAAGTGAATAACAGGGCTGCTGCAAGGATGAAAAGAGTTTTCATATCGGGCCATGCTAAGGATGCTCCACCCGAAATGCCTGCTGCTAGAATCGTTAAAATTAACAGAATTCTAAAAGCTGTATAAGTAAACAAATTGATTTTTAAATGTGTGTCTTGGAAAATGCTATCGGATGATTTCATTTCTGTTAGTATTGTTTTAGCCATCTTATTAAAACGATACTTTTTATATTTCATTTTGTTATTTTTGTAAAAAAACAGTGTGTTTTTGATAAGATACAATCCGCTAATTCCTAATAATCCTATAATACAACAATAAACATTTTTCATGGCTTCTCCTAAATATCAAATTTTTTCTTTCCTACCAATAACATAATTCCCCTATTCAATAGGGTGAGAAGTAATATGAGTGTTAAAAACTTGATACCCATTGGCGTTTTAAGCTGATATTCAAAAAATTTTCTTAATGAAAAATCAAAATATTTGATGGATATGAGAATACTGGCTGCATACATGACAGGGGATAACACGTTTAAAATAGAAAAACTTTCTATATTCAATTGATTCTTTTTTTCTTCAATTTTCTTGCTTTCTTTCAACTCAAAGAGAATGTCTTCTAGACCACTGGTGATATTTGTTCCAAATTCTATGGCCATATAAATGTTGTTGGCTAGCATTTTCATCCATTGTGTATTGATGATAAAGGTCAAGGTTTCTAATTCATGGATAATTTCTTCTTTCGTTTTACATTCTTTGATTTTTATAGATAGGAGATAAAAAGCCTTTTGGCTTACAGGAGCTGTCTTTATTTTTGCAACTCTCTCTATGGCCTCTATGATGTTATTATAATTGATTCGATATTGATTCACTAATTCTCGGACTACAATACTTCCTTCATGACTGCCGGAGATCCTGATAGAATACAACTTTATACGCAAATACAGATAGGGGGTGAATCCCATGAGGAGTGCTATGAGGATAGTATTTATAGGATTTGTGTAATGGCTAAGAACTATCAGCATACTTATAAAGAGAAGTAAGGAAAAAAGCACAAATACATGGACTTTTCGCTGGGGCTTATAGCTTGTCGTCATATTCATTAAACTGTTGATATGTCGGTTCAATATACTCTGGCTATGTTTTAAACCTCTTTTCCCAAAGGGATAATTGTTTTTTATTTTAAAGGTTAGCAATATATCCTCACCCAATAAAAACACAATGCCTCCAATGAGATTGCAATAAATGATGCTTTTCATCATAAAAGTAATCCATCTTTCTTCAAGAATAAAAATACCCCCTTTGTCCCTTCTATAGTTCCTTATAAGCATAGTGAATAGGGCCTGCTCCAACCATTGGAAATTGCTTGCTTAAAAGGTCAAGTTCTTTTTCAAACATTGCATACATACCTTCATCCTCTCGCAGACCCATTTCCTTCACTTTAACGCCTATTTCCCTCTTCCATGTCCATCTATCCCCAGCACTTTCATATTTGCATATGGGGCGAAAAACAATCTCATTATTTTCTAATTCTAGGGTATAAATGCCCTCCAGTCTTTTTTGAGACTTGTCTTTTAACTGAATAAAATTAAAAATAAATTGAAAACTCTTAGAAACCTTCATAATCGTTCCACGAAAGGATCCACCATAGACTCTGACCACTTCGTCAGCCACGTCATAACAAAAGTCAAAGACATCCGTAGTATGAAAAGTAATTTTTACTCGTCTGGTCCCTTTGTTGGCAGCCCTTAGTGCAATATCCAGTGCAGCTCCGTCTCTTGCTTCTGCCATGATGACATAATCCCCATCGGATCGTAATATACTTCTGCTGACTTTTTCTAGCCTTTTGTCATCTGCTACCAATTGGATGATGGGTACTTGGGGCATTATTTTATGCAAGGGTATTTCCGGATCGGTTTCAACCATGACACCTTCTAAGCTTGGGCTTTCGTAGCTTTGCCATGTTGCTAAAAAAGTTGTTTTAGCTGTTCGGACAGCTCCTGTAAATGCAATATTAAATCCTAAAGGTATCATGCTCTTAAAAAGTCCAATGCCCTCCTTCGGAATCGTTCCCATGTCCGCTTGTTTCTCAAAGGTATATTCCTTTACAAAAAACTTCCTAAACACAATAACTTCCTGGTTTTCTTTAATAAGGTTTCCTGTATAAATACTTATTCTTGTTCCATCCACCATGTACACCTCATGATAAGATTCGGATAGCCTTTTTTCAGGGGTTCTGAGTAGTAAAAACTTGATAAGTTGTCTCCTTTTGTCATCTTTCATGGGCTGAGGCATTAAAACAGACTGACCATTAATTAAAAAATATATCCTGTTGCCTATAATCTTTGCGGAACCGCTGTCTTTGTATTTTGATGTGAACCATTCTGAGACACCACCCATGCCCCATATTTCATTATAAATAGCATCCGATAAACTTTCATACCAAGAGGGATATCCCTCATTCATTAAATTATTTTCTCTTAGGTAATCTTGTATTTTATCCTTAAAGTAGGCGACTTCTTTTTTATAGCCCATAATAGCCTTTTTATGTTCTAAGAGTATCCTTTCATATTCCGTGCTCGACTCCTCCCATTCTTCTTGAAAAGATTCCTTAACTCTATTGCATATCCCATAAAACCTGCACTCTTTGTATTCATGGATGCGAGGATCATTCATAGTCCTATGACTCAGATATTCTTC
The DNA here is from genome assembly GCA_964429195.1 of uncultured Eubacteriales bacterium. Lineage (GTDB taxonomy): Bacteria > Bacillota > Clostridia > Peptostreptococcales > JAAYPU01 > JBBAFM01. The sequence continues at coordinate 20,552 of CAYSBC010000001.1, forward strand.
AATCAAAAATTTTCTACTTTCCACTTAAATCCATCCCTTTTTCAGAAAATATTTTTTTATATTTATCTTTTTATTCGTTTTATCTGTCTGCCTCTCAATACCCAGATAATCCTCTATCTTTTTACGAATCCCTTCAATGCTTTCATTAATCTGACTATCCTTAAAATTGAGAAGACTGCTTTTTTCCAGTTCTGCATACAATCCCTGTTCAGAATACTCAATTTGTCCCAATAAATCGCATTGGTAGTTTACGGCTAGTATTTCAGGGTCCTGAAACTCCCTGCTACGGAAGATTTTATTGACGATCATGTGATCTATAGGAATATTCAATTTGCAGAGAATTTCGTTTTTCATAGCACCATATCTTTTAAAACTCTTTTCTTTCTGATCTGTCACTAAAACCACCTTACCTCCAGCCTTGAGTCCTCCTATAGCCATACCTAATTCAATACTCGAACCTACATCAACCAAGAGGATATCAAACAATGTAGAAAGTATATTTAAAAAGTTATATATATCATTCGGAAAATAATATTTGCTTTTTATCATCGATTCGCAACCCTTCATAAAATACAAGGATTCGTCTTCTCTGCAAATATTCATAAAATCCTTACTGCTTAGAATATTGTTTGTCATCTTAGCTTTGTAGTCATCCATTCCTTTGATGGCACTGTTGGCACGGGTATAGTCCATACCAACAGTGCCATCAAAACACAGCATTAAAATTTTTGTATCTTTATTTTTAGAAAGCGATTCACCAATCATCCTGCAAATCATGCTTGTCCCAACTTTATGATCGGCGCCCAAGAAAACAATAACATTTTGAATCCTCTTATCATCGTAATTACCACTTTCATCTTTCATGGCTCTAATTTACCTTTCTATTCCTATAGGCAATAATAAACCTATACTCTTGTTTCACTAATCCTTCCAATTCCTTTATCTCCTCTTGAGTTGCGAGAACTTCAATAGACTTAATGACAGCTGACCCATACAACCTGTCTACTCCTACCCTGTTTTCATCCTCTACTTCATAATTACTTCCATCCTTTACATAAGCTACAGCCATTATTTTTTCTTGCACCGCTTCATCGTCATCCTCATTTTCAAAACTCGCTTTTTCATATTCTGCAGTAGCTGAGTTCTTCGGGCCGTTACCCTCCTTTTTTATAGGAAAAAGAATAATTTCATCGCCTCTTCGCAATGTTTGGGGAGAATTATAAATCCATTCCTTGGGAATTTCGAAAATAACCTGATTCTCCTTAGGAATGAGGTAGGAATAGCCTAAATAATTTCTATCCACTATCGTTCCCTGAGGTATAAATTGTTTGGCCTCCTGACCTATAATAGATTCAATTGTTCTGGCAGTTTGAGGATTAATTAAAAATTCCTCAATCTTAACAAGCTCCACATTCTGATCATTAATCATGTCATTTCGGTGAATATCTTCTTTTGAAATAACGACCTGCCGGTAGAGAATATCCTCCCTACCATAATTTTCCCAATAATAAATACCCCCTATGGCCATTATCATTAAAAACACACCTAGAATTCCCCTAAGCTTATTCTTCAATGAATTCTTCAACTTCTCACCCCTCTTACTTTTTCTAACATGCGAGATCCTTTACTTTTTTTAACCAGAATATCCTTTGGTACTATCAGCTCTGTTATCTTTTTCATATCCTCCGATAATCCCTTAGAGCATTCTTTTATTTCAATGGGGACTTTCAAGTTATAAATGGCTTTATAGATGTAGCCTATATCGATATGAGAAACAGTAATAATCGGACTAAAATCCAGATATTCTCTTAATTCTTTCATATGGACTTCCTTATGAAACTTATTAACCAGCATAATCAGATGATTCCTCTTGTTCAACGTTTCCTTTAAGGCTTTCAACATAGCTTCATTCCGCGCTATTTCCCATGGTAACGGGTCGATAATTAGAAGAAGATGGTCCATTTTATACATCATCTTACTTAAGTCATTGATATCTTTCACCTTTCCCACATCCATAATATTCACGGAAGAAAAACGACATCGATGGATGAGCTCACTTAAGCTTGTCTCCTCAGTTGACAATCGGCTAATGGATGGATGCATTGTCAGCCAAGTTATGTTCTGATCTTGCAGCAGACTTTTATTAAGGTTATTGAATGCATTTTCTTCTAGGAGATCTTCTATAAATAGTACCTCATCCACTTTTTTATCATATTCCTCCAGCTTATAAAATAACCCTAATTGTTCGAAAGCATGAGGCGCTTTGAAAGGCATTTCTATATAGGAAACTGTCATGTTGGATTGTGACAATTCCTTAACTAAATTCAAAGAGATAAATGTGCTCCCCGCTTTTTCCGACAAGCTCACCACGCCTATATTTTTTTGAGGAATATTCTTGTAAACAGTTTTGATGATTTCAATGTGCCCACTATTTTCTTCCTGGACCTTCATCTCAACAGTATCCCTCCTTGAATTTTGACTATTTTCTTCAATAATTTCATCAAAATCAATAGGATAGCTCTGTCCCTCTTCATCAACATATTTGAAAACCTTGATGCTCCTGTCTGCACAATATTTTTGTAAATCAAATACACTTTTCAGGTCCAAAGCATTGAGAACATAATCGTATACAATTAACTCCCGGTATGGAATCATTTCTGACTCTTTGAAATCATCGACAGTAGGGTAATAATGTACCTTTTCATTTTTTAAAAAGTTACTTTTTATATTTTGATACCTATGTTTTTTGTTGCAAATAATTGCTCTATCCAAATCCTGCCCCACCATTCGATATTAATTACCATTATTTTACATTATTTCTAAATATTATGCAACCCCCAATTATATTTTGCAACAAAAAATAAAAAAGAGCATTCTACTTTGACTTCAGAATGCTCTCCCGGGCTAAATTTTCAATCGTCATATTGTACCTTTAATTCAATTTTATCCGGCAATCTTTCAAGGTTCGTTTTCGCTACTTCATAAGGGTATGTAATAACTTGTGTTACGATATCTCCCGGTTCAGGGTCTGTAAAACTCGTGTAGACAACTAAAGTTTCTGTTTCGTCATCTTCTTTCACAAGCTTCATGTCTACGATATCAATATCATACCCCCCTGTTGGCTTTTCACCTCGGGTTACTATAACATAAACCTCGCTATTGTATGAACAAGCTAGTGCTCTTTCCAGCTGTTTATACTGTGGCAATATGTCTCCTGTTATCTCTTCAGGTATTTCATTATCCATCAATACTTGGTATTCCACCGATCCATCACCTTTTATGATAAAATTATAGAGCAACAATATAACTATTGCTGCAACCACTATGATGCCTATAATCTTCACTGTCCTTCTCTGTGGCTTCACTATTTTAAAATTAATACGAGGTATTTTCAATAATAAACTCACTCCTTTATAGGTTGTTCAACTAATACTATATTCATATTCAGGAGTAAGTTTAATTATTCTATAATTCCAAACTTTAAATTTTAGTCATTGAAAGGGGGCATTTATTCATCAGTGAATCCTTCGCCCATGACCTCGTGGACAGTAGCCACTCTAACAAAAGCATCTCCATCGATTTGTTTTATAATGGCCTTCATTTTATGTATTTCATCCCGATTAACAATGCAAAGCAATACACTTTTATCTTCTTTTGTATAAAAACCTTGACCCTTTAGCACAGTAACTCCCCTACCCAAATTATTGAGCACAGCTTCACCAATCTCATTATATTTGTCAGAAAAAATAATGAATTCTTTTGCATAGCTAAGGCCCTCCAACATTAAATCAGCAATCTTTGTAACGAGAAAAAGGGTAATGACTGAATAAAGGGCTGTTTCTAAACTCCGATTGACTACCCCAGAAATGACAACAATGATTAAGTCTATTACCATCATCATCTTGGGAGTGCTCAATCGAGGTATAAACTTATTGAGGATAGCACCTGCTAAATCAGTTCCGCCTGTAGAACCTCCAACTCTGAATACCAATCCAAGGCCTATTCCAACAAAAGCACCGCCGTATATGGCTGCAAGCAATACATCCTCCAATAATAAAACATCCATGGAAATAAATTGTGTAAATATACGAATAAAGACAGAAAGAGCCAAGGTTGCATACCCTGTCTTAATGCCAAATCTTTTTCCTAACAATATAAGCCCAGCTATAAATAAAGGACCATTAATAACAATATTGGTAATATCCATGGGAAATCCAGTAGTCTTTTTTATTAAGATAGCAATACCGGTAACGCCTCCCGGGGCGATAGTATAGGGTTCTAAGAAAGCTACCAAGCCTATTGCAACAATAGCCGGACCTAAGGTTAACTGAAGATATTCCCATAGCACTACTCTTAATTTTTTTTTCATTTCATCACCATGATTCTATTCTCTTAAATAGTATATCCATTGAGTTTAGAGATTATATCTCTTTTTCTATCTCTTAAAAATAACATGCATCATAAACAAGGGGAGCTTCGCCATTCTTTTATACCTGCTAGGCTGCTGAACAAATCGATATAGCCACTCTAGTCCATGATTACAGAAAAATTCAGGTGCTCGTTTAAGTTCTCCTGCCCAAATATCCAGGCTTCCTCCCACTCCTATACAAACCTTTGCCTTCAATACTTCTTTGTACTGGGACATCATTTTTTCTTGCTTGGGAGATCCTAATGCAAAGCAAACCAAATCCGCATTGGAATCATTGATGATATCAATGATTCCTTGCTCCTCATCCTCTTTAAAATACCCATGATGGACACCTGCAATGTGAAGTCCTGGATATTCTTCTTTCATCTTTTGAGATGCCTTTTCAGCGATACCGGGTTTACCCCCCAGCAAAAACAAAGATTTTTCTTGACCATCCATGTATTGTAAAGCAGCTGATAAAAAATCAATACCTGTCACTCTCTCTATTAAAGGCGTTCCCATAATCTTTGAAGCATAGACCAAGCCTATTCCATCGGGAATAACAAGGTCAGCATCATTAATAATGGCCATAAGATCCTTATCCTTAACAGCATTCATTACAATCTCCGAATTCGGCGTAATGATAATACTGCATTGATCACCATTCAACTTCTTCTCTAAAAAGTTAATGGCATCTTCCAGCGTTACCTTATGAATATTAGTTCCTAATATATTTAACTTCTCCATAAAATATTCCTCATTTTTTTTCCTCCAGCAGATCTTTAATCAGCCTTTGATTCAGCTTAAAATCTTCGACCAATTGGTTGATATTTTTCTTTATCTCCCATTGCATGTGTTCTTTTTCCTTCTGCACTCGTTCAAATTCTTCTAACAAAAACTCACTTTTCAGGTCATATATAGAACATAAGGCTTTCATATTTAAAGCGTGCATAAAGGAATTGATTTTAGGATCGTATGCTATGGCTATCATGGGTATATCCATAATAGCAGCATGAATCAAGGAATGAAGCCTTACTCCTATCAATAAATCCATGTTGCCGATAATGCTCAGCATCTCTTCCGTCAGATGCTTGTTTTTAATATAAAAACATTTGTCACCTAGGATTCTTTCCATTTTTTCTATAATAGGCATATCCTCATTAAAATGAAATGGAATAAAAACCACCTTGGCATTATACTTATGGATAATTTCCTTGGTAAAATCTATTATTTCTGTAACAAATTCATCCTTAATCTTAAGACCCCTCAGGGCTATACCGACCTTGACCTGCTGGCTATCCGGCATTAAACCGGCTTTTATCAAAGATAATCGCCCTGCCTCCAGGCTAACAGGTTTTAAAGAAATAACAGGATCTGCTGTCACATATATTTTATTCTTGTCTACTCCTATTTCACATAAAAGCTCCTTGGATTGTACATCCCTTACGACAATATAATGCAATCGATTTAAGACCTTTTTTACCAACTTTCGATTCCATCTTTGTGTGATTGGACCTATTCCCTGGCTGTATATAAAGACCTTTTTCTTGAATAAAAGGGAAATCCAGATGATGCCAATATAATAAAGGATGCTTCTTTTGCTTGTAGAATCTTGAAGCAGGCTTCCTCCCCCACTTATAAGCAAATCGCAAGATTTTATAGCCATGATGATGTTTATAATATTCATTCTATCAATAGCTCGTATCCCAAATTTCTCTTGTGTAAGAGCAGGATCCTGAGATAAGACCGTAATATCCACCGATTCAAATTCTTCGCGCAAATTATTAACCACCGCCTTAAGAATGGATTCATCACCAATATTGTTAAATCCGTAATACCCGGAAATGACTATTTTATGCATTTTTAGTTTCTCCTATGAATCTCTTGGTTAATGCGACTATTCCTTCTATTATCAACATACCGATTGCCCCTAGTATTATCCCAAATGCTACAGAAAATCCAGTTCTGTAAAGAGACATATAAAGCGGAGTCCTTATATGCATAAATGTGTTGACGATAGATGTCTGGCCGATAACTGCTGCCAAAGCAAATACAAACAATAACCATTTATTAAGTTGTCGTGCTGCTATATAAATGACGACCATTAAAGATGGAAATGCAATTAAGAATTCCTTACTTCGTGGCCTGGCAATCAATACTTCTTCAAGAAAATTCCTAAAAATCATTTCTATCTCCAGAGGTTCAATACCTGTTTCATGACCGGTTCTGGCCATATAGAAATAGCCTGCTATTCCAACGATGCCTATTAACATAACAATCCAAACCTTGATGTTATAACTTAGGACTGCTTTGATGTCGCTAAGTTTTAATTCTTCCGACATCATTTTCTTTTCATCATCCATTCCAATTTTAGCTAAATACAAAATTGCAAGAATGAGTATGGGTGCTAATTGAGCAATTTTAATACCCCTAAAAAACTCCAATTCCAACAAATAAGTGATATCCGAATTAAGTGCAGCAATTATTAATGCACCAAGAAGCGATATAAGAGACGCTATAACTAAAGTTTTTAAAGCAATAATAATTATTTTTCCTATACTCTCCTGTTTGTCTTTTTTTATGAGCTCTTTACACTTATGAAACAGATAAAGAATGGCCAGGGATGGAAATATAATGGATGCTGCCAAGGAGGAAAGACGATTAGAAAAATTCGGTGCTAGAAAGTAAGCTCCAATCACTCCTAAACAGGCTAGTCCCAGTAAACCATAATTAAATTTTTCCTTTAATTTTATGATAGCATTTAATAGCAACACGCCTGCTGCCACAGATCCAAAGGTCATGATTATTTTTTGCAAAAGCCCTACAGTATAAGGCTCCATGGTTGAAGCTTTCCCTATGGTTATGTGATGCTCATTGATTCTATCCTTTAAACCATCGAACATTTTTTCATATTCTGCCTTTTCCGTTATGTAAATAAAATCATCATCCTTTTCTTTTATAGGCTTAAAATATATCAGTCTTATGTTTCTTTCCGTGATGGCTCTGAAAAATGTATTTTCAATCTCTTCAGATCCCTCATAATGATAGTACTGGTACCTTTGTTGAATGTAGGGCCATGTTGTGAATGTCCGAACTACCTTATAATTTAAACTTTCAACCAAAGCGGTCAAGCCTTCTTGATTGATATGCCCTCTTTGAGTTGTATCCTCGATAATGCCTGTCAATATTCCATTCTCTTCAATATACTCTTGAATGATATAACTACCGGCGTCCTCCCCTATTATTTCAAGTCCGGAAAATATTAAATAGTTGGGAGTTTGACTTAATTTTGAATATTCCTCGATAGTCCCTGATTGAAATTTTTCTCCATTCCATCCATCATAGCCTGTTGTTCTCGGCGAAATATTCATTTGACTCGATTCGATCCTATCAATTTTTTCCCTATCCAGGCCGAGGCTCAGGGACATGAGTTTAGAAGAGGCATACTTTTGCACCTGAGAAAAGGCCTTACCATAGGTGTCTGACAGTTTAATGCTTGGCATAAACAAAGTATCTCTCAATGTTCCATCGATGAGAATATAATATGTATTTTCACTTCCCTTGCCGGCATATAAGATTTTCTCTTCAGGGTACCTTTTCTGAAACCCTTCCATAATGAAATCGTAGATTTCTTTTGAATCACTTGAAACTAATATGTCATTAGGGTCAAACTTGTTATTTTTATTGTGGATGGCCTTAATTAATTCTTCAGGTAAACTCTCCTGATAATTCAAATCCTCAGCCACTATTTTCATGATATTTGCTTTTAATGGTTTTCCTTGTTTTATCATGCTATCAAGGGATTCTTCTATCAATCCTACATTTCTTATACCTTGATTGTAAAAGAAATCTAGCCATAGAGATACATCTTCACCGGATTGTTCTGCCAAGAGGTTGATTTCATCATAATCTAACATAATATCAGCACTTGTATTTCCCTTTTCTATGTTATGTCTCCCCATTAAAGTAATAACCGCCACGACTAACCCTATTAATATTATTATTGCATATGCTCGTCGGCTTTTTATAAAAGTACCCATCTTTATATGAATCCTCCCCTAGTTTCTAATTTCTATATCTTCTTAAACAAAGCTCTTTATCTATTTTAAAGTGATTTGTTGACCTAGTAAAGCAAAAAACAAAAATATAGTGATAGCTTAAATATAAAAAACTATCACTACACTTTATTACTGAATTTGATAATCTCCCTTTACCATAACCCATATCTGGGATGTTGCGAGTATTCCTCTCCCATCCGATCGGGGTACTATCAAATGATGGTTCTTAAATATGCCTTCCCCACCTTTGAGGTCCTTTCCAAGGGTGAGGTCGGACACCCCATCTACTCCGTTATCGATGGCTAATGCCGTACCGGATCTCAGTATAATTTCTGTACCTTCTGCCCCTATAAGCTTTTCATCTTTGTTCAAATCTATCACTTTAAAAGCAGTACCCTGATGATTGGGTACGCCCGTGTTTCCATCTGAATTCTTGTCAAGATTTAAACTGCTTAATCTTTGATCAAGATAGCCTTTTATTTCATTCAATTTATTTTCAACATAACTAACCGTAACAACAGGATCGCCTTCCGTTCCCGGCACTGGACTATTCGCTAATACGATGATGCTCAACAAGGCTACGCATATGCAGGTAATAACGATAATCTTCCTTCTAATTTTCATTTGTAATCCTCCAAATCCTATTAAAAATCTACAAGACCAAAGCTTACCGATAAAGCCTCATTGACTTTGTTGATTACTTCCTCATCCGCATGACCAATTTTTTCCTTTAACCTTTGTTTATCGATAGTCCTTATTTGCTCAAGTAAAATAACTGAATCCTTATTTAATCCATGGCCTGCAGCTTCAATCTCCACATGAGTTGGAAGCTTAGCCTTATTTATCTGTGAAGTAATTGCTGAAACTATTATTGTCGGACTGTACTTGTTTCCTATGTCATTTTGCAAAACCAGTATAGGTCTTAAACCACCTTGCTCGGAACCTACCACCGGACTTAGATCAGCAAAATAAATATCACCTCTTTTAATTACCAAGTCACTCACTCTCCGCTAAAATTTTTTCATATCTCTCTAAAATCAATCTATCATAATTTATTCCTATTTCAGATATTTCTAAATTAATTTTACCCATTTCCACATATCCTTTTACCATCATATCTCTTATGCGTATCTTTTTTTTCTCTTTTAAGTATAGTTTCATAGCCTCCCTAATAAATTCGCTTCTATCCTGTTTATCTTCCCTCACAATAACATCCACTTCTTCGAGCAGATTGCTGGGTAGATTGATTAATATTTTCTTAATATCAGCCATAAAACTATCCTCCAGAATATACTTTCTCTATTATCAGCTCGCTCAATTTGCTATGCAAATTACTGCGTAACTTAATAGATATATTAACATTATATACATTTGCCTTCAATAGTGTCAATAAAGGATGATTTTCCTACTTCATCCAATACGCATCAAATATCGTGCAGTTCTTTAAGTGCAAATGCTATGCCACAGGCAATATCGCCAGCTATTAATCCGTATTCGCCTACTTTTTCTGCCATGATATCTCCGCTTCTTCCATGAAGATAAACACCTGATATAACGGCCTTATCCATTTCTTGAATTTGCCCACATAGAGATACCAATATTCCAGTTAATACATCACCGCTCCCCCCTGTTGCCATGCCCGGGTTTCCTGTTATATTTATGTATACTGTTCCATCAGGAAATGCAATAACAGATCTGGCCCCTTTGATAATAACTGTAATGCGCCATTTTTGAGAATAGAATCTTCCTGTTTCTATTATGTTTTCATTTATCTCTTTTATACTTAGACCTGTCAATTTTGCCATCTCACCCGGATGAGGTGTGATAACTATTTTATTATTTTTTGAAAATATTGCCTCCGCATTCTTGCCTATGATGTTTAAAGCATCTGCATCCAAAATGATGGGGCCATCATATTTTCCCACAATGTTATCTATCCAATATAGAAGGCCTTGGTTTTTGCCCAACCCCGGACCAATAGCAATGGAAGAATAATCATTAATTTTTTCTTCAATTTCCTTAAAGGGCAAAGTCATTGCTTCAGGAACGCTGACCTGGAGGATATCATTGATGGATTCTCCGACTCCTATTGTTACGAGTCCTGCACCACTCCTAAGGGCTGCCTTGGCTGACAAAACAGCGGCTCCCGCCATTCCCCTCGAACCTGCTACTATCAGGACCTTGCCATATGTTCCTTTGTGAGTATTTTTCATTCTTTTCGGGATACTCTTTTGAACTTGAGCATGGTTTATTAAAAATGTACGGATATGCATTTCATCCATAGCCTTTTTTTCAAGACCAATATCCTTAATCACGATTTGACCTACATAGTCTGCGCCGGGATATAAGATTAATCCTATTTTAGGAAGACCAAAGGTTATGGTCTTAAAAGCCTTGATAGCAGCTCCATACACTTTGCCGTCATCAGAACCTAAACCTGAGGGAATATCAACTGAAAAAACTTTTTTCCCGGCCTTATTCACTGCATGAATGATTTTTTCAAGGTCTGCATCCACATCTCTGCTGATACCCGTACCCAAAATAGCATCCACAATAATCTCTGATTCCACAATATCTTTTATAAAGCTCTCTTGGTATAGGTCTTTCACCTCAACACCTAAATCGATTAATCTTTCGTAATTATATCGCACATCTCCTTCCAATAAATTGGGATCTGTAGTTGAGTAAACATAGGTGTATGTGTTTTTTTCTATGAGTTTTCGGGCTATCACATAGCCATCACCGCCGTTATTTCCTTTTCCGCAAATGACAGTAATTTTAGTGCTATCATCATGAAACTGATTCATGATTTCCTCATACACAGAAGTTCCGGCAGTTTCCATAAGTTCAAGGCTTGATTTACCATATTTTTCGATTGAAAGTCTGTCAATTTCTTTCATTTCTTTTCCTTTAACCAGTCGCATAGCACTTCCTCCCTCTTATCCTTATTATGGATGTTCATTCACCTATGGCAAAGGCAATAGCATATTCCTTGCTGTGGGATATGGACAAATGTACCGATAGAATATCTTGATCGCAAGCTAGTTTGAAGGCCTCTCCAGAAAGATTGACATAAGGCTTTCCAAGATAATCTCTTAGTACCTCGATGTCCTTAAAAGAAATACCCCGAAAGCCTATGCCCAGTACCTTCATAACAGCTTCTTTCGATGCAAATCCGGCTGCAATGGATTCTGTTCTAAAATTATTTTCCTTATAATATTCCCATTCTCTATCCGAAAAAACCTTTCTCATAAAGGTTTCCTTATTTTTATTGATAATATGCCCAATACGTTTAATTTCAACTATATCTGTACCGATTCCTTTAATCATATAATCTCACCTGACTCTTTAAGAGTATTGTCTGCATTCCGTCATAAAACATGCCGCTGATATTTCAGCCTTTACTGATTATATCTTAACGCACCCATCAATGCAATGTATCACCCATTGATTTGCTAATGTTCTTGACATCATAAGAAGTATAATTTAGCACTTGTTTAAGGATTTTTATTGTAGTAAGATATCTATAAATATCTTACGCCTATCAAGAGTAAAAGTTAAGTGTATACTTCTTAGACAAGATATATATTCTTATGGATAGTTAAATATAAAAGGAGGCTTTAAGAATGAGAAGTGATAAAATCAAACAAGGTCCTGTAGGTGCCCCCTTAAGAGCACTGTTTTATGGGATGGGCTTTACAAAAGAAGAAATTGATAAGCCTTTAATAGGTGTTGTTAATGCTCATAATGAAATCATTCCGGGACATATGCATCTCAATAATATTGCTGAAGCTGTTAAAAAAGGTATTCTGATGTCAGGTGGCACCCCCTTGGAATTTCCTTCTATCGGTATCTGTGATGGTATAGCTATGGGGCACGAAGGTATGCGATTTCCCTTGGCAAGCAGAGAACTTATAGCAGATTCCATCGAAGCAGTAGCTCAAGGACATCAATTTGATGGATTAGTTCTTATCCCAAATTGTGATAAAATTATTCCGGGTATGCTGATGGCTGCAGCCAGACTTAACATACCATCTATCGTCATCAGCGGTGGACCTATGCGCCCAGGTAAAATGGGAGATACAAAATTGGATTTTACCAGCATCATTGAGGCAGTTGGTTCTTACAAAGACGGACAATTTACAGATGATGAGCTGGAAGACGTTGCACTTCATACCTGCCCGGGCTGCGGTTCCTGTGCCGGCCTCTTTACTGCTAACAGCATGAATTGTTTAACAGAAGTACTAGGTATGGGCCTTCCTTTTAATGGAACTGCCTTATCGGATACGGCCGAAAGAATCCGATTAGCAAAAATGGCGGGGCAAAAAATAATGGCCCTCGTGGAAAAAGATATTAAACCTCGAGATATACTGACACTCAAATCCTTTGAAAATGCAATAACCGTAGATATGTCCATGGCAGGTTCGACCAATACAGTCCTTCATCTGCCGGCTATTGCTCATGAAGCGGACATTTCTTTAGAGCTTGATTTGTTTGATGCTATTAGTGAAAAAACACCTTACCTTAGCAAGTTAAGCCCAAGCGGTTCCTATCATATAGCTGATTTACATGATGCAGGTGGTATTCCGGCCTTGATGAATGAACTCACTAAAAGTAATTTAATTCATACAGATTGTTTAACTGTAACAGGCTCTACAATCGGTGAAAATATTGCCGGTCATGCTATTTTAAATTCAGATGTTATCAAAGATATAAACAAGCCTCATCGAAATAAAGGCGGCTTAGCTATCCTCAAAGGCAATTTAGCAGTGGATGGTGCTGTTGTCAAAGAATCTGCTGTAGATGAAGAAATGCTTGTTCACTCAGGTCCGGCTGTTATATTCGACTCTGAAGAAACTGCGGTAGCTGCAATATTCAATAAAGAAATCAAAAAAGGCGATGTTGTTGTCATCCGATACGAAGGTCCAAAGGGAGGCCCTGGTATGAAAGAAATGCTTTCTCCAACCTCTGCTATTATTGGAATGGGTCTTGGAAAGGATGTCGCTTTGCTGACTGACGGAAGATTTTCCGGCGCAACTCGTGGCGCTGCCATCGGCCATATTTCCCCGGAAGCCATGGAAGGCGGGCTTATTGGCCTCATAAAAAATGGCGATATGATCCACATTGATATTCCTAACCGAGTATTAGAAGTGGACTTAACAGATGAAGAAATCGCTAAAAGAAAAGAAGCCTATGTCAAACCGGAACCTAAGGTGAAAACAGGATATCTGGCACGTTATGCTAAACTTGTTACTTCAGCCAATACGGGAGCAGTATTAAAAGCATAATCAAAAAATAAAAGAGCCGGTCCACTATAAACAAATTTTTATGGTGGACCGGTTTTAAATTTGGATGCATGTTTTTTATAATACCTGAAATACTAATAGTGGAAAGGAAAATAGATAATGAGCCTTACTTAAAAGTTCATTATTGAGGTCATAATATGAGAAAAAACCATTTAAAACTTTGTTTGTTCCTCTTAATTTTGATGAGCTTTGTTCTATGTGCATGTCAAAAAGAAAAAGAAGAGGAGGAAATGGAAAAGGAAAACTCAAGATTACCGCAAACCTTAGAACAGGTTGAGGAGTTAAGTGAAGAGATTGTTAATTCTACCATGAAAAAAGATTGGGCTAAAAGCACACAAAAGGTAAAAGAATTACATTCAAAATGGAATGAATTCTATCCCGAAGCTCAGAAAAAAGGTCTGTCAAAGGATAAAACAGATGCATTTAATGCAGATCTCAATCAATTAACAGGCTTATTGATTACAAAAACCTTAAGTATAACCGGGAAGGACTTTGCCGAAGACTATATTAAGCAACAGGAAAATCAAGACACTCAGGACGACCAAACGCAAAATCAAGAATCCCAAGATAACCAAGAACATACAAACTCTGAAGATCAAAAACATAATGAACAACAAAACTCTGGTGAGAATCCAGCAGAAAGAAATGATGAAAATCAAGATAAAAATTCTAAGGAAAAAGAAATGGATCCAAGGGAGGTCATTATCGAAACTGCCCCTTTAGCCTTAGCCAACGAAGATGAGCTCATCATTGTTAATGCAAGTATTCAAGTTACCAAGCATGTACCTGTTTTTATGTCTTTATTTGAGGGTAAAATTCCACCCGATGCACTTAAATTGAAATATTTGATTCGTCATATCGATATCTCATCTCAACTACAAAAATGGGATCTTGCCTCTGAGGATATGTCAGAAGCCCTAGAAACCTGGATATATGTTCAACCTAAGGTTATTGAATTAAAAGACACCTTGGGAATTCAAATTCAACAGGGCCTCACTGAACTCGCTGAAGTCGTCTCACTCAAAGACCCTACTCTTATTCATATTAAGAGCAGTATTGTTATAAAAAACCTTGAAGATACGATTGACGAATTTAAAAACAAGTAGTCTTGACATGATTTTACTTTCTTTTCGTTTAGTGTATTTTTATACTTTTTCCTATAGAGAATAAATAGAGGTAGACTTCCTTAACTTTAATATTCTTGATATCCTCTAAGGCCTCTTTATAGAGAGCAAGTTGTATGGCGTACTTTTCTTGAACGTCCTGTATTGTCTTACCTTTTATTGTCGATATAAAATCACTTTTATAATCTATTAAAACATAGCCATCCTTTTCTTTAAAATAGCAATCTATTGTCCCCTGTACCATGATGTCATCCTGACTTATTGCATGTTGATTCATGATTTGATTGGCAGGTTTTCTCAGGTTAAAAGGGATCTCTCGGTATACTTCCTGTGAATTTTTCATCCTTCGCCCAATAGCCGAATCAAAAAATTGGAGGATGCTAGGAATATCTACAATATCGGCCTCTTCTTGCCTTAAAATTTCCTTCTTTATCATTTCTCTCATCTGTTCTTTGATTTGCTCCAGGCCGTCTGTTTGATGGATATGAATATGTTGCATGACTTTATGTATGAAGATTCCTTTTTCCATAGCTGTATATTGATGAGAATCCGCAACAAATAAAGGTTCTGGTGTTCTCATAGGCATATCCATTTCTTCAAAAATGACTTCTTTGGAGAGTAGCCTTCTGACCTCTGTAACTGTCATTTTTGAAGGTAATTTGTAAGCACTTTTATAAGGATATTGCCAGTTTAATTTGTCCTCTATCTCTTGAGAAGGACCTACATCCCATCCTGAAAAAAACAATTTCTTTATCTTTTCCTTTGCAGACTTTTGTTGCTTAACCTTCTCCTCTATGGAACTGCTTGAAATCATATGTATCTCCCATTGAGAATTTTCAGGATCCTTATAATCCATAACGACTATTTCTTCCTCTAACTCCTGAAAATATTTTCCGCAATCCTTATGCTTCACTAAGAGAGGCATGATAAAATCCAAATAATTGTTCGCTTCATAAACGAAGTCCTCATCCTTAACCTGCCACCTGACAAAGGCTTTCTCAATATCGGGCACGGTACCTACACATATAAGCATGTCCTTGGCCCGTGTCATTGCAACGTACAATATTCTCAGTTCTTCCTCCATCATTTCCTTTTCATGCCGTTTTTTTATGACCTTTTCTATCCATGTTTCTGTATAGGCGTTTATTTCAGGCTCAACGTAGCGCATACCTATCCCTATCTCTCGATTGAAGATAACCTTGGATGTTGATGCCGATCTTTTGTTAATCATCTTTCCTAAACCGCCCAGGATAACTATTGGAAATTCCAATCCTTTACTTTTATGAATGCTCATCAATTTAACAATATTCTCATTTTGGTCGATGACCTTAGCAACATTGATATCAAATCCAAATTTTTTCGATTCCTCTATAAATTTTAAGAACTGTACTAAGCCGCCCCTATGGGTATCCTCGAACTGTTTCGCCTTTTCTAAAAGAGATAATATATTGCCTTGCCTTTTCCCGTAACCAGGTAATGCACTGATGTATAAATAAAAACCTGTTTCCTGAAGTATCTTCCATAAAAGATCATCCACTCTCATATAAGTACTATACTTTTGCCAGCGCTCAACTTGCAACATAAAATCATTACATTTCTCGGCTAATATCCTGTTCTCACCCCATAAAATATATCCCTCAAGAGCTTTGAAAAACTTAACATTTTTATCAAACAACCTGATATTTACGATTTCCTCCGTTGTAAACTCTCCTATAGGGGATCTCATAATGCTCAATAAAGGTATGTCCTGTTTTTTATTATTTGTTAATTCAATTAAATTCAAAATAATACCTATCTCTATTGTTTCAAAAAAAGATTCTGAACTATCCACATAAATAGGAATATTTTTCTTTCCTAAGACTTCTTCATAGATAGGAGCCCACCCCTTGACTGTTCGAAGAAGTATAACGATATCACTGTAACGGACTTTTCTTTCTGCGCCTATCTTAGTATCGAAAATAACCGTGTCTATAAGGGCTTCAATCCTTTCCCCTACCTTTAAGGCTTCCACCTCTGCCTTCATCATGTCTTTGATGGCTTCATCCATTGTTGGATTCTTTTCATTATGTTCAATGATTGCCACTTCAATAGGACTATCATACCTTTTATCATAGCTTATCCCCTTATAAAGGTAAGCGTCTTTATCGTATTCCAAATCACCCAAATCCTTTTTCATGAGTTGGGAAAACAAATAGTTAATACCATTAATAATCAAATCTTTGCTCCTGAAATTTTGGTTCAAATCAATTTTCAAGTTCGTCAGACCTTGGTCTTCTTTATAGGCCTCATATTTTTTGATAAACAATCCCGGATCGGCTAATCGGAAACGATAGATGCTCTGTTTGACATCCCCCACCATAAACAGATTGTCGCTCCGTTTGATGGAATTGATAATCGTTTCTTGGACAATGTTGCTATCCTGATACTCATCTACAAAAATATACTGATATTTTCTTCTGTAGGTATCCGCAATGGACTTGTCCTCCAACAATTGGATTGTTAAATGCTCTAAATCATTAAAGTCAAGCAAGTTCTTCTCTCTTTTTTTCTCCATAAAAATCTCATGGAATTCTTCAACCATATGTAACAATTCCTTGGCATAAGGATAAACATGGGTAAGGTCTTCAACATATTCTGCAATCGTTTTGGAAGCGAAAGTCTTTTCAATATTTTTAATTGTATTCTTCACTTCTTCTCTCAATTTTTTTACCATGGTCTTGCTTGCTTCTGTCACAGAATCATCCTTTTTAGCAGGCAATCTCATCCAACTCACTTTGTTGTTACAAAGGGATTCAAAATCGTTATCCCTTAGTTTTTTCTTAAAGTCTGCTACCTGCTGCAAATCATCTTTCAAAGCCTCCGCATAAAAATAAGGACCTTGGGGTGAATTTGCAATACAAATTGCCCTTTCAGTAACATCTTCAATTTTTCTGAGCTCAAGAATAAGACCTTTCTTATATTGAGTAAATAGATCGCTTTCTATAAAATCTTTCTCATCTGTGTTCATCTTTTCAATGGATTCTTTGAGCCAGGATAATGGATTGGGTATACTTTGAATAAATGTATAGGTTTCCATAATCATGTCCTTTATGCCATTGTAACTTTTTTCATTACAATATCTATCCAATAACCCAATAAAAAGAGTATGATTTTCTTCGAATTTTTTTTCCAACAACTCGTTAAATGCTTCATTCTCTAATATGCTCTTTTGGGCCTCATCACATATTTTAAAATTCGGTTCCAGGTTGATAGCATAAAAATTCTTTCTAAGCACCTCTATACAAAAAGAATGGAAAGTACTTATATTGGCAAGATAGATTAAATCCAGCTGTTTATTTAAAAATCTTTCCGCTCCATCGTTACCTTGGCTTAATTCGTCGGATAGGACTTTATAGATTCGCTCACGCATTTCTCCCGCTGCTGCATTTGTAAAAGTCAATATGAGCATTCGATCTATATCCATTTTATCCTTAAGCATCAACTGTTTGATACGCTCTACAAGTACAGCTGTTTTACCGGATCCGGCGGCAGCTGAAACCAGAATATTCTTTCCTCTTTCTTCAATTGCTAAGCTTTGTTTCTCTGACCATTTCATGACTTTATCTTCTCCTTTAGCTATACCTTGATTATATAGTATTTGCCTTCTTCCTTCCATTGATTTTTCATAAGGATTGTGATAAATTGTTACGGTAGATAGAATAGAAAAGGGGTACTCTTATGCGTAAAAATACTGTACTAATTGTGTTGGACGGTTTTGGAATCAATTGTCCTGAAAATAAAGATCAAGATGCTATTCAATCAGCTGTAACACCTACATTCGATAAATTGATGGCAAAATACCCGCATTCTCTTTTGAAGGCCAGTGGTGAAAGTGTTGGACTTCCGGAAGGTCAAATGGGTAATTCCGAGGTAGGCCATCTTAATATAGGTTCTGGAAGAATTGTTTATCAGGAATTCACCCGTATCAGTAAATCCATAAGAGAAGGTGATTTCTTTTCAAAGGATGCTTTCTTAGAAGCCATTGACCATGTGAAAAAGCACGGCTCTTCGCTTCACTTATTTGGACTTCTTTCAGATGGTGGTGTGCACAGTCATATAACCCATCTCATGGCTTTACTAGATTTGGCTAAATTACAAGGTCTATCTAAGGTATATGTTCATGGTTTCTTAGATGGACGAGATGTTCCACCAAGGTCTGCCTTAACCTATATTCAAAGTTTGCAAGACCATATGGAAAGAATTAATTTGGGGAAAATAGCCACCTTGTCCGGAAGATACTATGCCATGGACAGAGATAATCGTTGGGATCGTGTGAAATTAGCCTATGATGCTATAGCCCAGGGTCAAGGAGTTACCGCACCTTCTGCGGAAGATGCCATCCATAGGAGCTATTCCCTTAATGAAACAGATGAATTTCTTAAACCCACTATTTTGCTGGATGAAGGACTTCCAACAGCCCTTGTTTCAGAAAACGATGCTATTATCAATTTCAACTTTAGACCGGATAGAGCCCGTGAAATTACTCGGACTTTTGTTGATAAAGACTTTAATAAGTTTGAAAAGCAATTCGAATTCAATAACTTATGCTATGTCTGCATGACACAATACGATGCAACCATGCCCCATGTTCTTGTCGCATATAGGCCACAGGTTTTGATCAATACCTTAGGTGAATACATCGCTTCCCTTGGGCTCAAGCAATTAAGAATTGCTGAGACTGAAAAATACGCCCATGTCACATTTTTCTTTAATGGAGGCGTAGAAGCGCCTAATGCCAATGAGGATAGAATACTCATTCCTTCTCCCAAGGTTGCAACTTATGATTTAAAGCCTTCTATGAGTGCTTTAGAAGTAACAGATAGGGTTATCCATAAGATCAATGAAAATATTTACGACCTTATTGTCATCAACTTTGCTAATCCTGACATGGTGGGACACACAGGTAATTTTGAAGCAACTGTCAAGGCTATCGAATTTTTAGACACTTGTGTTGATCGAATTGTTGAAGCTGTTCAAAAAAATAAGGGTGAATTGCTCATTACATCCGATCATGGTAATGCTGACTCCATGATTGATAATCAAGGAAATATCATCACTGCCCATTCCTTAAACCCGGTTCCTGTCATCTATGTAACAGATAAGGATGTAGTCTTAGAAGAAGGTTTGCTTGCAGACATTGCCCCTACACTTCTTTCAATAATGGGGCTACCCATTCCGGCTGAAATGGCAGGGCATTCCTTAATCAAGGAAGCTGCACCGGCTTATTCCTACTAAAAAAGAGGAGAATAGAATGAATAAAGAGAAGCAAGAGAAAATAATAAATTTTTTTAAGATGGATAGATTTGCAGCAGTCAACGGAATGAAACTTGTCGAGGTAGATTATGGCTATGCACGAGCTGAAATGCGCCTAACGGAAAATCATCTTAATGCAGCTAACCTGATTCAAGGTGGCGCTCTTTTTACATTAGCCGATTTAGCTCTTGCTGCAGCCTGCAATTCTCACGGCCAACTCGCCATTACTCTGAATAGCACCATATCTTTCTTGAAGGGCACAAAAGGGAAAATCATAACTGCTGTAGCACGAGAAATAACCGAGCCCAAACGCATATCTTATGGAAGCGTAGAGATAAGAGATGAAGATGGAAATTTGATTGCAGAATTTTCAGGAACTGTCTATCGAAAGGATATATCCAATCCTTTTTAGCCGAACCGAACTAAAAAATCTCTTTTCAGCAGCTTTTTCCTGCGAAAAGAGATTTTTTATAGGCGTAAAGGTCTTCTTTTCAATTATTTCAGTCTGTCAAAATACTCCTTAACTTCTAATTCTGACCTCATATTTTCTAATTTCTCAACAAATTTTTCTTCATATAAAATAGATACGATATCTTCATAAATTTCTTCTAACTCGATTTGTCTTGTTCTCTTATCAAAGCTTTTTATAATATGATAACCGAATTGACTTTGTACGATGTCACTTGTTTCTCCAGGTTCCAGCGCAAAAGCAGCTAAACCGAAAGGTACTACCATTTTTTCCTGTACAAAATAACCTAAGTCACCACCATTAGCTGCACTACCATCAATAGAGTGCTCTTTTGCTAATTCTGCAAAATCTTCGCCTGCTTCTATTTTTGCTAATATTTCCTTGGCCTCTTCCTCTTTAGTAACTAAGATATGGCTTGCCTTTACTTCATCAACAAGATATTCTTCTTGATGTTCTTCATAATATTTTTCTGTTGCCAGATCCAAATCCCCTATTGCCTCTGTTATTTCTTCTGATAACTTCATCATATAATACTGACTATAGAATAATTCTTGAAGAGTTTGTTCCTCTATACCATTATCCTCCATATATTGAGTAGCGTTTTCATCAGCCCTTATTTGTTCTATATAGGCTTCATATTGAGTCTGGGTTTCTTCATCTATCTCAATTCCATTTTTCTTCATATATTGAGTAATGATTTCCATATCAACAATCTCTTTTAAAATACCGCTTTTAGCTTCTTTATCGGTACTTGCTCCTGTATTCGCATTACTGTATATGGCGAGGTATTGATCCAATTTTGCCAGAGTAATCGTTTCTTCCTCTACGCTAGCCAAGATTACTTTTTCCGGGTCCTGAGAGCATCCTATTAATCCCACTATCATTAACCCAATTAAGACAACTATTAATATTTTCTTTTTCATATCTTTCTCCCTTCGTGTAGCATTGAGCAGACCTTACTATTATAGCTTATTTCATGTATAAATTAAAGTTATTTTGATTGATTCCCATTGGATAAATTATCAAGCTGTTGGTTCTTCATGCATTAATTGCTGTAAAAGCACAATAATACTTTTTACTCTATCTTCAGATGCTTTATGAATATACTTTATAGCAGGCCTTATACTACCACTCAAAGCTATCCGGGTTTTATACTTTTCAATCAACCGGCTTATTTTAAAAGGTGTAAGCGCATTTTTTTCGTGGAATTCAAATAAGAGAGCTCCTCTTAATTCAGAAACCCTGCTAATTCCCAAAATCTCAGCCATTGATTTGATATAAGCTATGTCCATAAGGTTATAAACCTCCGGTCTCAGATCTCCAAAACGGTCTATTAATTCATCTTCTACTTCTTTTGCCCTTTCCATATTGTCAATATAGGCTATCTTCTTATACATCTCTATTCTCGTGAATTCATCTTCTATATAATTTTTGGGAATATAGGCATCAATGGTTATCTCAATGGATACCTCTGTTGTTAAACGATTTATTTTTCTTCCTTGCAGCTCCTGAACTGTTTCCTCTAAAAGCTTACAATACAATTCATACCCAATCATAGCCATATGACCATGTTGCTCTGTACCCAGAAGATTCCCTGCCCCTCTTATTTCTAAATCCCGCATAGCAATTTTAAAACCTGATCCGAACTCGGTAAATTCTTTAATGGCTCTCAGTCTTTTTTCAGATTGCTCTGTAAGAATCTTGTCCTTTTGATACACAAAATAGGCGTAAGCCATTCTGTTGGATCTGCCTACTCTGCCTCTAAGTTGGTAAAGCTGGGATAACCCAAATTTATCAGCATCGTAAATGATAATCGTATTCACATTAGGCATATCAATTCCGGACTCAATAATGGTAGTACAGACTAAGACGTTATATTTTTTTTCAATGAAGTCAATGACAATATCTTCTAATTCTTTTTCTTTCATTTGTCCGTGGGCAACAGCAACTGAAATTTCAGGAATAAATTCTTGCAATCTTGCGGCTATCCTTCTTATTCCTTTGACTCGATTAAATAAAAAGAAAACCTGCCCTCCCCTTTCAATTTCACGAAGAATGGCTTCCCTTATAATATCCTCTTCATACTCGACAACTAAAGTTTGGACAGGGAATCTTTCTTCCGGGGGCTCTTGTATAACGCTCATCTCCCGAAGTCCTATTAAGGACATATGGAGAGTTCTTGGAATAGGCGTAGCAGATAGGGTTAATACATCCACATGCTTTTTTATCATTTTAATCGCTTCTTTATGTTGGACACCAAATTTTTGTTCTTCATCAACAATTAACAAACCCAAATTTTTAAAGGCAACATCCTTAGAAAACAAGCGATGTGTCCCTATAAGTATATCCACACTGCCTTCTTTAACCTTCTTAATAATCTTCTGTTGCTCACTTTCCGTTTTAAATCGACTGAGCATTTCTATCGTAATGGGAAAATCCTTAAAGCGGTTTTTAAAAGTATTGTAATGCTGATTAGCTAAGATAGTTGTCGGTACTAATACTGCAGCTTGCTTACTATCTGAAATACACTTGAATATAACGCGCATAGCTACTTCGGTCTTTCCATATCCCACGTCACCACACAAAAGCCTATCCATAGGAATATTCTTTTCCATATCCCTTTTGATTTCTTCGGTGCATAGTAGCTGGTCTGTAGTTTCCTCATATTCAAAAGCATCCTCAAATTGCTTCTGCCATTCTGTATCTTTTGAAAAAGCAAAACCCTTTTCAGCATTTCTGATAGCATTTAATTCAAGCAGTTCTTTAGCCATCTCTTTAATGGCGCCTTCAACCTTACCTTTTACACGTTTCCACTCTGCTCCGCCCATCTTGTTAATCTTAGGATGATAGGTATCTGAACCAATATATTTTTGTACCAAATTTAGCTGCTCAACAGGAACATAAAGCATATCTTCCCCGGCATACTTTATTTTGATATAATCCCTTTTAATATTCTGAACCTTCAATTGTTCTACGCCTAAGTATTTTCCTATACCGTGATCCTCATGTACAACATAATCACCCACATTTAAATCTGAAAAAACTTTTATTTGTTTCTGATCTTTGGCTCTTTTAGGTGTCTTTTTAGACTTGCTGTGACCAAAAATATCCTTATCTGAAATGATGACTATTTTATCCTTGGTATAAGCGAAACCTTGGCTTAAGTTACCTTTTCCTATAACAATTTGCCCAGGTTTCATGGACTCGACATGAGAATAGTAGAGCAATATATCTTCTATATTGTGAATCATAAAAAAATTTTTCAGATTATTAACTCTTTCCTCTGTGGAGCATATGATGAAAATTTTATATTTTTCTGCAATATAAGTCTTTATCTCTCTCTCAAACAAATCCATTCTTCCTTGGAAATTTGGTATAGACTTTGTTTGAATATCCTTATTGTATGCATAGGTAAAGCCTTCTAAAGGTTTCATAAAAGGCATGAAAAAGAATGTTGTCGTGCTTTGATACATTTTCCTAAAGTCATGACTATCGTAAATAATATTAAAATCTTCAGGTACTGTTTCGCCTTTTTCCAACAGATATTGAAAATCCTCGGTTAACTCTTTATGCATTGCCCCTATTTTTTCTTCAATTCTTGCCGGATCCTCAATAATAAGGAGGCTGCCCTTTTCCATGTAGTCCTTTAACAATTCATTTTCTTCGTAAAAGTATTGTATATAGTTTTCAAATATTTGCATGTTATCCCTTGCTTCAAGAGACTGCAGAAATTTGTTTTTTCTATCTATTAAACGGGCCTTACTCGTTTCTTGTAATCTGCTGGCTTGTTTATTATATATTTTCTCAATTATTTTTTTCCCTTTATGAATCTCTTTATCCTCAACCAAGAACTCCTGAGCTGGGAAAATAGATATTTCTCCCAGATTTTCTATGGATCGATGGGAATCTAAGTCAAACTTTCGGATAGAATCTATTTCCACATCAAATAATTCAATACGATAAGGGTAATCGGATCCCATAACAAAAATATCAATAATTCCACCACGGAGACTGTATTGACCCCTAGATTCGATCTCTCTGCTTCTTTCGTAACCCAAACTGACTAATGTTTCAAGGAAATGTCCCAAATCCAGTTGATCCCCAACTTTTAGAAAAAGAATATTTTTTATAAAGGAGTTTTTAGGAATCATTTTTTTCATAGCTGCTTCCACTGAGCAGACCAGGATACAAGTTTCACCCCCTAATACCTTAGCTATTATTTCAAGCCTTTTTTCTAATAAACTATGACTTTTGGCATCGTACTTGAAAAAGAAAGGCACCTGACCCGACATATAGTAGGCCTTCTTGTCCGTAAAAAAATTAATGTCTTCAGACAATTGCTTGGCTCTATTATCATTAGCAGTAATGACCAGGCACTGTTTATTATATTTTTCTATTATCTGAGATACAATATGAGCTTCTCCACTACCAAGAACATCCCCAAAAACTATTTGGCTATTAGCACTGTTCTTGATCTTGCTTATGTGCTGAAGTGCTTCATTATCGCAGGTCTCTCTTAGAAAAAGTCTATTAATCATCATTCACCTCTATGGAAAAAGGCACATCCCATTTCATTCTTCGATGCACCTCATAACTTCTAAATACCTATCTTAATTATATTCATTCATAGCGTTGTCTATACCCTTTTCAAGGATAGCTTCAATGGCCTTCTGCACTTTGATGATAGCATCTTCCATTGTCTTCGTTTCATCCGGTTTAAATCTAGAAAGAACATAGTTCTCTAATTTTATGTCCTTGTCCCTTCCTATGCCAATTCTTACCCTGCAAAATTCATCCGATTGCAAATCATAAATGACAGATTTCATACCATTGTGAGTACCGGCGCTACCCTTTTTTCGTATCCTAACGCTTCCTGTATCAATATCAATATCATCATAAACAAGGATTAATTTGTCTAAATCGATTTTATAATACTCCAAGGCTTCCCTGACACTATGACCACTTAAGTTCATATAGGTTTGGGGCTTTAACAGCAGAACCTTTTGTCCTGCTATCATGCCTTCACCCAATAACCCTTTGTGCTTTATCTTATTTATAGGGATATGATGCTTATCAGCAAGATAATCGATAGCCATAAAACCTGCATTATGCCTTGTATTCTGATATTCCCTTCCCGGATTTCCCAATCCTACAATAAGGTACATATCCTCACACTCCTTGTATAACAGCTTATTAATCAAAAAGCTTACTTACTGATTCATTGGAGTAGATTCTTCTTATAGCCTCAGCAAATATCGGAGCTACAGATAAGTACTTAATTTTATCTATTTTCTTTCTTTCAGGAACTTGAATCGTATTGAGTAGTACCATCTCATCAATAATGGAGTCTTGTATTCTTTCGATGGCAGGTCCGGATAAAACCGGATGAGTTGCTGCCGCATATATTTTTTGAGCACCCAATTCCTTTAAGGCTAAAGCCCCACTTGTAATTGTTCCTGCAGTATCAACCATATCATCCAATAGTATGATGTTTTTGCCCTTTATATCTCCTATAATGTTCATCACTTCGGATACATTGGGTTTTGGTCTTCTCTTATCAATGATGGCGATGGGTGCATCTAATTGGGCAGCAAAATTTCTGGCCCTTGAAACACTGCCCATATCCGGTGAAACTATAACAAGATTTTCAAGTTGCAATTTTTTAAAATATCTTGATAAAATAGGTGAACCAAGTAGCATATCTACCGGTATATCAAAATATCCCTGTATTTGAGATGCGTGTAAGTCCATGGTTAAAAGTCTATCAGCGCCGGCACTGGTAATGAGATTGGCTACTAATTTTGCTGTAATCGGATCTCTTGCCTTTGCCTTTCTATCCTGTCTTGCGTAACCATAGTAGGGAACGACTGCTGTGATTCTTCCTGCTGAAGCTCTTTTCATAGCATCAATCATGATTAGTAATTCCATGAGGTTATTGTTTACAGGTTCATTGGTTGATTGTATGATAAACACGTCAGCACCTCTAACAGTTTCATTGATATTTACTGTTATTTCTCCATCACTAAATGTAGTTACTTCTGCATCTCCTACATAGGTTCCTAGGCACTCTACAATTTCCTTCGCTAGGCATGGATTAGAATTACCTGAAAAAATCTTAACATTATTGGTAAAAAACTTCATTTTGCACCTCCCGTTTCTTTGGATTTATTTCTTCTCCAACCTTGTATTATCCTTTGTTTTACTCTTCCCACACAAAGGCTGTCTTCAGGAACTTCCATAGTAACAGTTGTTCCCGCTGCTACGTAACCGCCTTTTTTTATGACAACTGGTGCTACTAGATTTGAATTGCTTCCTACAAAAGCACCGTCCTCAACAATAGATTTAAACTTATCTTTACCATTATAATTAACAAAGATGACACCACAACCTATATTGACATTCTCGCCAATCTCACCATCTCCAATATAGGCCAGATGAGAAGCTTTGCTTTTATTTCCTATACGGCTGTTCTTAACCTCAACAAAATCCCCTATCTTAACATCTTCTCCTATGTGACTATGGGGTCTTAAGTATGCAAAAGGACCAATTGTACTTCTTTTTCCTACCTGACTGTCAAGGATGACTGAGTTTTGAATCTCCACATCATTTTCTATGATTGAATTTTCAATTCTGGAATTTTGCCCAATGATACAGTTTTCTCCTATTCTTGTTTGCCGAGATAAAATGACTCCCGGGAAAATACAGGTATCCCTGCCAATAGAAACACCCTTATCAATATAAGCGTGATCAGGATCTATAAAGGTCACTCCTTTTATCATCCATTCTTCCACTATATTATATCGCATTATTCTTTCTGCTTCAGCTAATTGTACCCTATTGTTAATCCCCATGATTTCAAAGCTGTCATCGATTAAATAGCTATTGACCTTACAATTATCTTTTACAGCTATGGCTACAAGATCAGGTAAATAATATTCTCTTTGGTTGTTATTGTTATCTACATTTTTTAAATTATCCTTTAAAAATGCGGTATCAAAACAATAGACGCCGGAATTGACCTCTTGTGTTTTTAATTCCTCTTCTGTGCCGTCTTTTTCTTCTACAATTTTTAACAGATTGCCTTTTTCATCTTTTATGATTCTTCCATAACCAAAAGGGTCTTCCATGATTGCTGTGAGTACGGATACACTGTTCCCGCTTTGATGATGATACTCGATAAAGGTTTTTAAAGTACTTTCCTTTATTAGCGGCATATCTCCGCATAATACAACTGTATTTCCTCCGTCCGGGATAGATTCTTCTGCTTGAAGAACTGCATGGGCTGTGCCTAATAGTTCAGTTTGAATGGCAAAGGTTACATGCATCTTTTCTAATTCTTCTTTTACTTGATCCGCACCATTGCCGACAACAACGATGATATCCTCTATTCCCGAATCTTTGACAGTACTGATAACATGATTGATCATGCTGTATCCGCAAAGCTTATGTAATACCTTGGGTATATTTGATTTCATCCTTGTTCCGGCCCCAGCAGCTAATATGACAGCTGTATTATTCTTCATTTTTCACACTCCTCATTGATAGAATACAATCCCTAGTTATCAGTCGAGCTTACTGCATTGATAATTATATCACTTTTTATGTGTTATAAAAAGAAAAAGATCAATTCTCTGTAGAATTCGATCTTCTTATCAGTCATTCGAGTATTGAGTGTATTTTTGCATGAAAAATATACAAATCAAAGATTGATGATGATTTGTGATTTTTGGTGCATAAGCCGCCCTCAATTTTTTTAAAATTTTGGCGTAATATCGTGGGAGTTAAGTGTCTATTCTTCTTTTTCTGATGCTTGCGCTATTTCAAGCTCGGCCTTTACTTTATCATATTGTTCAAAAATGGCATCTTTTATTTTATTTCTTGTTTCTGAATTTAATGGATGTGTAATGTCTCTAAAGTCGCCTTCTCCCATTTTTCTACTCGGCATAGCAATAAAAAGTCCATTCTGACCTTCTATAATTTTGATGTCATGAACAACAAATTCATCATCAAAAGTTACAGATACAATAGCCTTCATCTTTCCTTCGTCACTTACTTTTCTAACCCTCACATCGGTTACTTGCATACACGATCACCTCTCCAGTCCTTCATGAATAGTTTTATTTGAAATTAACCTGCCAGTTTTTTTAATATTCGACATATTCCGTGAACTTCCTTTTTTTTTGATAAAGTTTTTTTAAAAAACTTTTAATGAATGGTCTCCTTGTAACTTAATTTAACGAATAGCATATCATGGTAGGGCAGAATGTTTTTAATTGAATCAATATAATTTTATTTAATTATAAACTTTATTCAGATTGTGGTATAATTTATCAATGAAATCACATGCTAAACTTTATCTACTAAACTCGGAGGTGCATTTATGATATTTTTATCAGATACCATCAAGCATGTCTATTGTATAGGCATAGGCGGAATAGGTCTTAGTGGCATTGCTGAAATCCTTTTACATAGAGGCTACAAAGTTTCCGGAACGGATATAAAACCTACTGAAATAACGGACCATTTAGCAAAAAAAGGTGCTACTATTTATACAGAACATAAACAGGAAAATATCGTGGGTTGCGATGTTGTTATTTATTCGGCGGCAGTCGCATCGGATAACCCAGAAATAGTTTATGCTCGTGAACATCATATCCCGGTATTATCTCGTGCAGAAATGTTGGGAATCATTATGAAAGAATATGCGAATAATATAGCCATCTCCGGTACCCATGGAAAAACAACCACAACTTCCATGATATCTTTAATTTTATTGGAAAGTTCAATGGATCCTACCATTTTAGTCGGTGGGAATTTAGATAAAATAGGTGGTAATGTTCGAATCGGGAAGAGTTCTTATTTTATAACAGAGGCTTGTGAATATGTGGATAGTTTCTTAGAATTGCAACCCAAAATAGAGGTTATACTCAATATTGATTCCGATCATCTCGATTACTTCAAAGATATCGATCATATTGTCAGATCTTTTGAACAATTTGCTAACTTGGTTCCTCAAGATGGTCTTATTATAGCTTACAGAGCCAATCCTTTTGTTAGCGGTATTATTAATAATGTAAATTGCCCTGTCATTACTTTTGGGTATGACAACAGTTGCGATTATTATGCTGAAAATATTAAAT
This sequence comes from uncultured Eubacteriales bacterium, assembly GCA_964429195.1. Taxonomy (GTDB): domain Bacteria; phylum Bacillota; class Clostridia; order Peptostreptococcales; family JAAYPU01; genus JBBAFM01. Next base: position 50,349 of record CAYSBC010000001.1, read on the forward strand.
TCAATTCCAATGGTATGCCATCCTTTGATGTCTTCCACGCAGAGTCTGTTCTTGGAAATATTCAGCTTGCAATTCCGGGTGAACATAATGTCAATAATGCACTTGCAGCCATTGCTTGTTGTCATACTTTAGGCATACCTATCAGCTCAATCATAAAATCCCTTGAATCCTTTACCGGTACCGGAAGAAGGTTTGATGTCATCGGTGTACTGGATAAGGGTGCAAAAGTCATTGATGACTATGCTCATCATCCTGAGGAAATCAAAGCAACTCTTAAGGCTTGCACCAATATCAAACATAATAAACTTTGGTGTATTTTTCAACCCCACACATTTACGCGAACAAAGGCTCTTTTTAATGAATTTATAACAGCCTTTGATGATGCGGATCATATCATACTAACCGATATCTATGCAGCTCGGGAAAAAAATATTTATCAGATTAAATCCTCCGATCTGGCGGATGCCATTAAAAACAAATACCCTGATAAGTATGTGCGCTACATCTCCAGCTTTGAAGATATTTGTGCAGAAGTCTTGAAGGAATATACTGAAAACGATCTGATTCTAACCATGGGTGCAGGAGATATCTTTAAAGTGGCAGAAATGTTGGTAGCCAATGAGCCATAAATAAAAGCGTAAGTGATAAAACTTACGCTTGGTTTTTTATCGAGATTAATACGTGTTCTTGTAGACAATTTTCCCATCGATGATTGTCATGAGCACTTTGCTATTCAAATCAAAAGGATGCCTGTCCCAAAGGACTAAATCTGCATCCTTTCCCACTTCTATACTCCCAATCCTATCAGAGACGCCTAATATCTCCGCAGGGTTGATTGTAATGGCCTTAAGAGCTTCCTCCTCGCCGAGTCCTGCCTTAGCTGCTAAAGCTGCGCAAAGGGGCAAGTACTGGATAGGAGTAACAGGATGATCTGTCATGATAGCAATCTTAACACCTGATTTTTGCAATATCCCCGCCGTTTCGAATGTTAAGTTCTTAAGCTCTACCTTGGATCTATCTGTTAAAGCAGGACCAACGATTATTGGGATTCCTTCTTCCCTGAGATATTCAGCTATCAAATGCCCTTCCGTACAATGGTTAAGAATTAAATCCAAATTAAATTCCTTTGCAATTCGAATAGCTGTAAAGATATCATCTGCCCTGTGAGCATGAACCTTTAAAGGTATTTCCTTCTTTAAAACAGGAATTAAAGCTTCCATTTGCATATCAAAGTCCGGATGTTTATCTTCATCATCGGATTCCTTTTTCTCCAAGTACTCTTTGGCATCCATAAAAGTGCCTCTTAGTAAAGCCGCTGATGCCATCCGTGTCATAGGTGACTTTTCCAAGTCATTATATACTCTTTTGGGATTTTCCCCCAAAGCACATTTCATGGCAGCAGGGGCTTTCATAATCATATCATCTATCCGTACACCGTAGGTTTTTATAGTTGCCGCTTGTCCACCAATAACATTGGCACTTCCAGGGCCTGTGCATGTCGCTGTTATACCGCCTTTATAAGCCTCTTCAAATGTTCTGTCCATAGGATTAATGGCATCAATAGCCCGGAGATGCGGTGTTATGGGTTCGGTGGCTTCATTACCATCAGCTCCTTCAAACTCGATAGCGTCTTCCCACATTCCAAGATGGCTATGAGCATCTATAAATCCAGGATAAATAGGATACCCTTTCAAATCAAGCTCTTCTTCATCTTTAGCCTCAATATTTTTGTCAATCTTCTTAATCCTACCTCCCTTGATGACAATATCCATGTTTTCCTTATAGTGACCATCCTTAGTATAAACTTTACCATTTCTTAAAATCATATTTTTCTCCATTTCATCTCTTTTGAAAATCCTTTAAATTGTGCGCCCTGATAATTGAAAAAATATCCTCAGCCTTTTCAAGAATAAAATCCGGATTAAGTAATTCCATATTCTCTTTAAGCATGCTCCATCCCACTAGAACAGATAGGACACCTGCACGATGTGATGCATCGATATCAAAGGGTGTATCACCTATCATAATCGCTTCTTCCGGTTTGCTTTTGAGGGCTTCAAGGGCCTTAAGAAGGGGTTCAGGATCCGGTTTATGTCTTTCACAATCGTCCGCTGTTATAATCGTGTGGAAATATTTTGTTAAGCCAAATTTATTCAAGCCGGCCAAAGTCGTTTGCATAAGCCTCGATGTGACCAAGCCCAACTTATAGCCTTCTTCATGCAGTCTTTGAATGACATGATCCATGCCTTCAAATATTTCAATTAAATCTTCAAACCTTGCATAGTGATAGTCCCTATATATTTTTACAGCATCTTCAACAGAGCCTTCCATATCTCTCTTTAAGGTTATATGTAACGGTTCTCCAAAATATTTTACAATCTCTGTTACATCCTTTTCCTTTCCTAAGATACTCCGATAAGTATGCTGAAAGGAATCGATAATAACAGTATTGGTATTGATGAGCGTACCATCAAAATCAAATAAAATCGTATTAATCATATTATTTACAATCCTTTCATCGTTAGCGAAATCCTTCCTTTGCTTTCATTGATCTCCATTATTTTGACCTTCACTATATCACCTACATTGATGGCATCTGATGGGTGCTTAATATATTTATCGCTTATTTGCGATATATGAACAAGCCCATCATCCTTGACACCAATATCAACAAATGCGCCAAAGTCGACAACATTTCTAACGGTACCCATAAGCTCCATGCCTATCCTTAAATCCTCCAATTTTAAAACATCGCTTCTTAAAACAACCCCGGGCAACTCTTCCCTCGGATCTCTGCCCGGCTTCTTTAATTCACTGACAATGTCCTGTAGAGTTGGGACTCCAATAGCTATTTTTACAGCTATTTCTTCCATAGCCTTTTTTGAAGCATCGGTTAATGTCAATATTTTAGCTTTTACTTGGTTAATATCACTCTTTTTAAAATCCTCTTCGTCTACTTCAAGCAAGGCCATCAAACGATACACAGCATCATAGGATTCAGGATGAACAGCCGTATTATCCAAGATGCATTCGCCATCCGCAATTCTTAAAAAGCCTGCACATTGCTCAAAAGTCTTTTCCCCTACTTTTGGAATCTTCCTGAGCTCTTTCCTGTTCCTAAATTTCCCTTTTTCCTCTCTATATTGAACGATATTCCTTGCCACAGTTCCATTGATACCCGATACGTATTTAAGAAGCGAAGGCGATGCAGTATTTAAATCCACGCCTACTCTATTAACACAATCTTCTACAATATCCTTTAAAGTATTATCCAAGAGGCTTTGACTGACATCATGCTGATATTGGCCTACACCGATATGTTTAGGATCAATCTTTACCAGTTCAGCCAAAGAGTCCTGCAACCTTCGCCCAATGGATAAGGCCCCTCTTGTTGTCACATCCAGCTCAGGATACTCCTCTGCTGCAATTTTGGAAGCGGAATAGACAGAAGCTCCTGCTTCACTGACAATTGTATAATGAATCTTCTCATTCATTTCTTTGATGGTATCCGCTATAAACTGTTCTGTTTCCCTGGACGCTGTCCCATTGCCAATAGCCACCACATCAACATTGTATTTTAACAATATTTCCTTTGTAACACTCTTGGAATTTATAATATCAAAGCGGGGTGCATTAGGAAATATGGTGGTATAATCTAATAGTTTTCCGGTTTCGTCGAGAATAGCAATTTTGCATCCTGTTCTAAAACTTGGATCTACTGCCATAACCCTCACATTTTTAAGGGGCGGTGCCATTAATAATTTCTCCGTATTTTGGCCAAATACCTTAACAGCTTCTTTCTCGGCCCGCTCATAAAGTATATTCCGTATTTCTCTTTCAATAGAAGGCATGATAAGCCGTTTTAATGCATCTTCAATGGTAGCCTCTAAGTGATGGGTCATGACTTCTTCTGTCGTCCTTAGGATATCCCCTTTTAAAGTGTTCTTAATTTCATCTAAAGGGACTATAAATTTAACGTTTAATTTCTTCTCCTTCTCACCTCTATTGATAGCTAAAATTCTGTGAGAGGGTATTTTATGAATTCCTTCAGAATAATCATAATACATTTCATAGACAGATTCTTCGTTAGGATCAGTTGCCTCCGTTCTCAAGGAACCTTTCTTCATACAAATATTTCTTATTTCTTCTCGGTACTTAGGGTTGTCCGATATGATTTCTGCAAGGATATCCAGAGCACCCTTGAGAGCCTCGGATTCGTCTTGGACTTGTAATTCTTCATTGATAAAGCTTTTACATAGGGCATCCAGGTCTTTATCCTTCACTTCTTGCTCTAATAAAATTTTAGCTAAGGGATCCAGACCCTTTTCTATAGCAATAGAGGCCCTTGTTCGCTTTTTTTGTTTAAAAGGTCGATAAAGGTCCTCTAGTTTTTGAAGAGTGTCTGCTTCACATATTTCTCTTTCTACCTCCGGAGTCATCTTTTCCTGTTCACCAATAAGCCTGATAATCTCGTCTTTTCTTTTGTCAAGATTTCGCATATAGGTGAGCTTCTCATAGAGTTCTCGCAACAAAACATCGGATAATCCACCTGTAATCTCCTTCCTATATCTTGCTATAAAAGGAATGGTATTGCCCTGATCAATCAATTCTATTGTCTTTTCAACCCGACTCTTTCCGATGTTTAATTCCCTGGCTAGTCTTTCTGCAATCATTGTTTCACCTCTAATGCATCTTGTTTCAGCTTCTCGTTGATAAAAATATCAATATCACCATCCATAACACTTTGGACATTACCCACCTCGGCATCTGTCCTATGATCTTTGACCATAGTATAGGGATGAAAAACATAGGACCTTATCTGGCTCCCCCAAGTAATTTGACTATAATCTCCCTGAAGCTCATTAATCCTTTGTTTCTTCTCTTGTTCTTTAAGGGCTATAAGCTTGGCCATAAGCATCTTCATCGCTATTTCTTTATTCTGATGCTGAGATCTTTCGTTCTGGCATTGGACTACAATATTTGTAGGTAAATGGGTAATACGAATAGCGGAATCAGTTTTATTAACATGCTGTCCGCCTGCTCCACTGGATCTGTAGGTATCTATCCTCAAATCCTTCATGTCGATATCAATTTTAACATCGTCATCAAGCTCAGGCATAACATCTAAGGACGCAAAGGAAGTGTGTCGCCTGCCTGAAGAGTCATAAGGAGATATTCGCACTATACGATGAACACCCTTTTCATTCTTTAAATAGCCATAAGCATTTTCACCCTGAATAAGAAAATCAGCACTTTTGATGCCACCTTCCTTATCAGATATCAGGTTCATTGTCTTTATATGAAAGTTCTTTCTTTCAGCCCATCGGGTATACATTCTAACAAGCATCTCTGCCCAGTCTTGTGCATCCAATCCACCTGATCCGGCATGAATGGATATAATGGCGTTGTTTTTATCGTATTCACCTTTAAGAAGAATCTCGATTTTAAATCCATCTACTTTTTGCAAAATATTTTCATAAGCTTCCTCTATCTCATCTACAAAGGATTCCTCGGGTTCTTCTATAGCTAACTCTATCATCAATTTTAAATCATTAAAATCATGGATAAGATTTTGGTAACCTTCTATTTTTAATTCGATATTCTTCTTTTTTTGCAGAATTTCTTGTGCTTTTTGATTGTCGTTCCAAAAGCTTTCTTCTGCTACCTTATATCCGAATTCTTCAAGTTGTTGCTCTAATGTAGGGATGTCAAAGGGATTCACTTATTTCTTTTATATCTTTATCTATATCACTTAACTGATACTTTATTTGTTCAAGCAGCATCAAATGGATCACATCCTTTATTCGTTTTCTTTTCCACAACATTTTTTATACTTTTTACCGCTACCACATGGGCACAATTCATTTCGACCCACTGTCTTTTCTTTTACGATGGGCTTCATAGGCTGAGATGACCTGGATTGATTGACAGCTCTGTTCTGCATTTTTTGTCTTTCACTCTCTCCCCTGTCTTCGCCCATATTCATGGCATCTTCTTTTTGTTCATTGGCTATCCTTACAACCTGTTTTCTTTGAACATTGGTATGAACAGTCACATTAAACATATTTCTTACCGTATCTTCCTGTATGCTCTTTATCATGGCTTCGAACATATCAAAGCCTTCATTCTGGTAAGCTCTTACAGGATCTTCGTTCCCAATGGCCCGAAGTCCTATTCCTTCTTTCAGTTGATCCATGGCATCAATATGTTCCATCCACTTGGAATCAACTTGTCTTAAAACGATAATTCTTTCAATATCTCTAATCCTATCTAAGCCTATTTCTTCCTCTTTTATTGCATAAAGGTCATTGGCTGTTTTTAGGATTGTGTCTTTCAAATCCTTAATAGTGAGGGACTCAATATTATCGAATTGAAGATTAATACCTTGAAAATAAGCACTTAACGCTTTTTCCAAACCTACCAAGTCCCATTCTTCCGGATATTTTACATCCCCTGTATGCATTAAAATAGTGTCATCTATCAGATCATCAACCATACTAAAAATATGATCCCTCATATTTTCTCCTTGAAGGACTCTTCTTCTTTGGTTATAAATGACCTCTCTTTGCTTATTCATCACATCATCATATTGTAAGACATATTTTCGAATGGAGAAATTTCTTCCTTCCACTTTTTTCTGGGCATTCTCTATGGATTTTGTAAGAATACCAGCTTCAATAGCATCATTATCATCCATTCCCATTTTAGCAACAAAGTTTTGAAGTCGTTCTCCCCCAAATAATCGCATCAAATCATCATCTAAACCAATAAAGAATTGAGAGGAACCGGCATCTCCTTGTCTTCCTGATCTACCTCTAAGCTGATTATCGATACGTCTTGAGTCATGCCTTTCGGTCCCTATGATGTGAAGACCACCCACTTCTTTCACTTTAATTTGCTCAGCTTCTCTTTCTTTTTTAATTTTCCCGAAGATCTCATGGTATTCTTTTCTAATATCTATCAGCTCTTGGGATTCTAAAGGAATTAAACTGGATACTGCTGATATCGTATCATTGTCGTATCCATTTTTCCGCATCTCAACTTTTGCCTCGAATTCAGGATTTCCACCTAATAGTATATCTGTTCCACGACCTGCCATGTTGGTGGCAATGGTCACAGCACCAAATCGTCCGGCATCTGCGATGATCTCTGCTTCCTTTTCATGGTTTTTAGCATTCAATACATTATGCCTGATTCCGTTTTTCCTTAATATTTCGCTGATAAATTCAGATTTTTCTATAGAAATGGTCCCTACAAGAACCGGCTGACCCTTCTCATGTTTTTCTTTAACTTGTCTTAGAATAGCCGCGTATTTACCTTCACCTCTACTATAGATAGAATCAGGTTTATCCTCTCTGACAACAGGTTTATTTGTAGGAATTTCAACAACATCCATGTTATATATCTCTTTGAATTCATCCTCTTCTGTTTTAGCAGTACCTGTCATACCGGCTAATTTATTGTACATTCTAAAATAATTTTGAAGTGTAATTGTTGCTAAGGTTTTGGATTCTTTTCTTATATTAAGATTTTCTTTCGCTTCAATAGCTTGATGAAGTCCATTGCTGTAGCGCCTTCCAAACATTAACCTTCCTGTAAACTCATCAACAATGATTATCTCTCCGTCTTTAACAACATAATCAATGTCTTTTTTCATCAAGGTTCTAGCCTTTAAGGCTTGAAGGATATGATGATTAAGCTCCATATTTTCAGGATCCGATAGGTTTTCCACTTTAAAGTAAGCCTCAGCTTTCGCAACTCCCTCTTCTGTTAAGGAAAGGGTATTCGCCTTTTCATCTACCGTAAAATCTTCTTCCTGTTTATACCTTGTCACAAATTGATTGGCTCTTACATAAAGATCTGTTGATTCTTCTCCTTGCCCTGAAATGATTAAAGGTGTCCTAGCCTCATCAATAAGTATGCTATCCACCTCATCCACTATGGCATAATTCAATTCCCTTTGACACATTTCTTCCTTATAGATAACCATATTATCTCTAAGGTAATCAAAGCCGTATTCATTATTCGTACCATAAGTGATATCGCAATAATAGGCCGCTTTTCTTTGATCATGTGTCAATCCATGAATAATGCAACCTACGCTAAGGCCCATAAAATTATAAAACTTGCCCATCCACTCCATGTCACGTTTGGCCAAATAATCATTGACTGTAACGACATGAACGCCTTTCCCAGCTAATGCATTGAGATATACCGGTAATGTGGCTACTAAGGTCTTTCCTTCTCCTGTCTTCATTTCTGCTATTCTTCCTTGATGAAGGACTATCCCACCTAAGAGTTGTACAGGGAAATGCTTCATGCCTAGAGAACGGTAGCAGCCTTCTCTTGCGGCTGCATAGGCTTCTACAAGCAAATCATCCAGGGTTTCACCTTTTCCCAGTCGATCTTTAAATTCGATTGTTTTATATCTCAATTCTTCATCCGTTAACTTTTGAAAATCCGGTTCTAAGGCCTCTATTTTTTTTCCTATCTTATCGATTTTTTTTAATTCCTTACTATTAATACTACCTAGTACCTTCTCTAATAAACCCATCTCTTCTCCTTCCGGTCAACACAAGAAAATCAAAGTCCGTCACTATTCCTGTATTTTAACAAAAGCATTGTAAATTGCTACTATCGCTTTCTCTAAGTCTTTATTTTCTACACCTGTAATAATATTCATCTCACTGGAACCTTGATCAATCATTCTTATGTTTACACCTGCTTTATAGAGGGCATCAAACAATGTAGCCGCTACGCCCTGGCGTTTGGTCATACCAAATCCTACTGTGGCTATAATCGCCATATTTGTAAATATTTCAACACAATCCGGTTGAAGCCTCTTTTTTATTTGTTCGGTTACATCCTCTAACAAACCATTGATCTGCTCATTGGATATGACAATGGATACCGTATCAATTCCTGTAGGAATGTGCTCAAAAGAAATATTATACTCTTCCAATACAGATAACACTCTACGTATAAATCCTGTTTCAGAATTCATCCTGCTTTTATAAAGGCCAATGACTGTAAATCCCTTTTTACCGGCGATGCCTGTTATGATATTTTCATTATCTACCGGAACATCCGAGGTAATAAGAGTCCCCTCATGATCCGGTTCGTTTGTATTTCTTATGTTAATAGGAATATTCGCCTGCCTAACAGGGAACACAGCTTCCTCATGCATAACAGAGGCACCCATATAGGATAATTCTCTTAGCTCCTTATAGCTGATGACCTTAATCGGCAATGGATTCTCTACAATTCTTGGATCAGCCATTAAAAATCCTGACACATCTGTCCAATTTTCATAAACGTCAGCACTGACAGCCTTAGCAACTAAGGCCCCTGTAATATCAGAACCTCCTCTTGAAAAGGTTTTAATGCTTCCATCCGGTCCGGAACCATAAAATCCCGGTATAACGGCTCGCTCATGTTGGGCTAATGTTTCCCTCAATAAATTGTTCGTTTCTTCTTCTAATAATTTTCCCCTTTTATCAAAAACAATGACATCTTTAGCATCAATAAAATCCAATCCCAAATATTCTGCTAAAATAATTGCATTGAGATATTCTCCTCGGCTTGCGGTATAGTCAATGCTTGCTCCAGCTTTTATATTCTCTTTAACTTCAGTTAAATACTCATCTATATCAACCTTAAGATTTAAATTTCTTACAATAGATACATATCTTTCTCTTATCACTTCAAATACTTGATCAATCGGTAAATTATGTTCTAAATGTGTCATGCACAAATACAACAAATCTGTTATTTTGTTGTCTTGGCTAAACCTTTTGCCTGGGGCAGAGGGTATGACATATTTTCTTTTCTTATCGCTTTCTATTATAGATCTGACCTTTTCCATTTGAAAAGAATCAGACAAGGATGTTCCTCCAAATTTTGAAACTATAACCTTCATGATTTTTCTTTTCTCCTTAATTTAAGTATAGACTATCTAAGCTATTTTATCATATTGATAAATTTTGTAAAGCATCACGATATCTTGATATTTTTATTTAATTATGTTACATTTTTATTGGAAAAAGTACTTTGCTATAATTTACAATTTATGTCTAAACTACGAAGGAGTTTCTTTTTATCATGAATTTTTTGTTAGTACTTCCTATTCTTTTTCCATTTTTATGTGCTTTATACCTTTTTTTCAGAGAGGTTGAGGAAAAATATAGGAATAGAGTAGTCTTTTTTTGTGTGCTCTTCAATTTCCTTTTGGTTCTTTTAAATGTTTTCTATTTTAAGAATTCATTTTTCCACGTCATTCGAATCAATTCATTTTTTGATATTGCTCTAAAGGTTGACTTGTTTGGATTGGTCTTTAGTTTCCTAGTATCCACCCTTTGGATTTTTGCAGCAGTTTACGCTATGGGTTATTTTAGTCATGAAAAAAATATCCATACTTTTTTTGTCTTCTTTTGCGCTACATTGGGTGCTGTTATAGGTCTATCCTTTTCAGGAAACCTTTTTACGCTTTTTCTCTTTTACGAGCTTCTGACATTTGTCACATTTCCTCTTTTTACCCTTACACATACAAAAGAGGCTTTCAGGTCCGGTTATAAATACTTAACCTATTCCATTAGTGGGACAACTGCATCTCTCATCGGTATATTGTTAATATTTAATAAGGTAGGCAGCTTGGACTTTATTCCCGGTGGTATTTTGTCCGATATCGCACCTCATGATTATTCCTATTATCTACTAGCTTATGGCCTTACCTTTCTAGGATTTGGTGTGAAAGCGGGACTCGTTCCTTTTCATTCCTGGTTACCCTCTGCCATGATTGCACCTACTCCTGTGAGCGCACTTCTTGATGCTGTAGCTGTGGTGAAATCAGGAATATTTGCTTTAACAAGGATAACTTATTTTGTATTCGGGCCTGTTGCCATTATGGCCTTCAATGGCAATACCTTTGCCTTAATCTTTATCTTGATTACCATTGTTGCAGGTTCTTTTTTAGCCTTGCACCAAAAAAATCTTAAAAAAAGATTGGCTTATTCCACCATCAGTCAGTTGGGCTACATCATGCTTGGACTTGTTGTCTTTACTCCAAACTCCTTTGTTGGCGGCATGCTTCATATGATTTTTCATGCTGTCATAAAAATAACCCTCTTTTTCTGTGTTGGTGCCATTATGCATGTTACCCGTAAAACAAGCTTGGATGAAATAGCAGGTATCGGCAAGCAGTTGCCTAAGCTTATGTGGTGTTTTTCTTTATGCTCCATATCTCTCATAGGTATTCCTCCCACAGCAGGCTATGTTAGTAAATGGTACTTAGCAACAGGTTCCCTTCAATATGGTAATGTGTTTGTTCCTATCGTATTACTTTTAAGCGCCTTATTAACAACAGGTTATCTTTTTCCTATTATATCTACAGCTTTTTTTATGCCTTTGCCTGAAAAAAAACCACATGTTCATTCCTTGGATAAACGTATGTTAATACCTATTATCGTATTAACGGCTACAGTCATCACAATAGGATTTTTACCCAATCCTTTGATAGAAGTACTCACTCGTATTTCTAATCTTGTTATGTAAAGGAGGTCCTTATTGCATGAATATTAGTTTCATTCTTTTGGCACTTATTTTAATACCTGCTTCATCGCTGTTAACATTCTCTTCCCGTAAATTCAGGGGGCCTGCTATAGAAAAGATCTCCTTAGCATCGCTGACTCTTGTCTTTCTTCTTGTTTGCTATCTTTATCCTTACGTCAGGGAAGGTACCATTTATTTTCAATTTCCAAATCTCATGGGTACCGGCCTTTATTTAAAATTGAATATGCTAAGATACACGCTTGTATTCATCACTTCGTTTATATGGATCATCACTTATCTTTATTCTACTCATTATATTATTAGCTATAAGAATAAGAGAAGGTATTTTTTCTTTCTTATGGTTACATTCCCTACTACACTGGGCTTTTTTATGTCGGATAATATTCTTAATTTATTTACCTTCTTTGAGCTCATGACCGTAGCGTCTTATTTTCTGGTCATTCATGATGAAGACAACTATACCCATAAAGCTGGGTTTATTTATATTATCATGTCTATCGGTGGCGGCTTGGTACAACTTATGGGGATATTTTTGCTGTACAACTACACTTCAACGCTGATGTTAAGTGAAATCCCCATAGCTATGGAAGCGTTGGGCACAATCAAATATGTTATTTCCATACCTATTATTATAGGTTTCGGAGTCAAAGCCTGTATGTTTCCTTTACATGTATGGCTCCCAAAGGTTTATTCACCTGCACCGTCGCCAGCCACATCCATATTCTCGGCCATCCTAACCAAGACTGGAATCTTTGGCATCTTCCTCGTATTGCAGTTCACAAATTTTGATATAAACCTTTCATTTTTTATCGCTACAACCGGACTTATCAATATGTTTTTAGGAGGATTATTAGCTTTACATCAAAGAAACATCAAGAAAACCTTTGCATATAGCAGTATGAGTCAAATCGGTTATATTCTTCTTTCGATAAGTATCATCGGTATTCTTGGTGAGCATGGTTCAAGTGCCTATTATGCCAGTATCTTTCATATGGTGACTCATGCTTTAACAAAAACCATTATTTTCTTAGGTTGTGGTGTCATCATTTATACCGTTGGCGATATGAGCTTAAACAATATCCGTGGATTCGGCCAGAAAAAGGCCCTTTATAAGATAACTTTTTTAATAGGTTTATTAGGAACAGCGGCTATCCCAGGATTTAGCGGTTTTATAAGCAAAAACATGATTCATCATGCTGTAGCTGAGGCCACTTCTATGTTCAGCCCTGGCATAGCTTTACTCGTAGAAATCATCTTTTTTATAAGCAGCGCCTTTACTGTTGCTTACAGTATAAAAATATATAAAACCATATTTATTGAAAAATATAATGCTTCATCCTATAAAATTGAAAAGTCATTTTTGAGATATTCTGTATATCCTATGTTGCTTGTAAGTGTTTTTGTTGTTCTGCTAGGCATTAAGCCCCAGTTATTTTTTGATTTTATAGGTTACAAAGATGCATCTATGCATTTTTATACCTCTTATACTTTAACGAGTACGGTTTATATATGTATTACGGGTCTCATCATCTATTATTTTTATATCAGGAAAAAATTAAAGGTCTACATTGATATCAATGACTATTACTTTGTTAATCCTACCCACGGTTGGTTTGACTTAGAAAGGGACTTTTATTTGCCCTTATTAAACTTTTTGTTTATTTATGTAACAGCCATCTTCTCATTTATCGATAATTTTATCGTCGATATTGTGACGGGTATCAATTCTTTCTTCCGTTATCTTGGTTCTGTACAATTTCGCAACGATGTAAGCAATCTTTACTATTCTGCAAAAAACAGAAAGCTTGCTGATAAATCATCTGACTTGAATAAACATGCTAAAGACATATCGAAGAATTATTTAGGGGAAAAGTCCGTTAATTTAAGAACTCTATTGAAACATTCCCAGTCTGAATCTCACCCTAGTAACCGTTGGCTAGCTATTGAACGCATCTATTCAAAGCTGCCTAGTACGAAGTATTCTTTAATTTTTTATGCGCTCCTACACGGTACCCTTTTTATAACCTTGTACATTATCCTCCTTCGTTAAACGACAAATATCTACAAAAAATATTTAGGGGCTATCGGGAAATAGCTGATTTTGCCCCAACAAATTAAATAGGGGCTATTTTCCGACAGCCCCATTCGCTTCATTGTAAGTAATTCGGCGTTCGGTGAGCAAATTTTCAATTAATGTGTGGTTTTATTTCAAAATTAAAGGGATTATGCATGATATTCATACATAATCCGCGCAATTATGTATACTTATACATTCATTCCACACACTGCTTGAAATTTTGCTCATTTATCTTATATTTACATTTATGTCAGTTATATCCAAACATATCCGTTATGTCCGTATAATAGTCTCTGATTTAGAGATAATGGCTATTGGGATAAATACGCTTTTAGGTATTAGCTTAAAGGATTGGAATACTCAGGATAATGATAAAGGGGGCTGCTACAAACTAATTTTTTAGTTTGTAGCAGCCCCTAGAATTTGCTGATTACAGTCCTGCCTCTCGGCGGAGTATTTCTGCTTTATCTGTTTGTTCCCAAGGAACATCAATATCTACTCTTCCAAAGTGCCCATAGGATGCTACCTGCCTGTAAATAGGTCTTCTAAGCTTTAAATCTCTTATGATAGAGGCGGGTTTTAAATCAAAATGCTTATTAATCAACGAAGCAATTTTTTCTTCACTTATTTTCCCCGATCCAAAAGTTTCTACCAATACAGAAATTGGTTTAGCAACGCCTATTGCATAAGCTAATTCGATTTCACATTTATCTGCCAGTCCGGCTGCCACTACATTCTTTGCAACATAGCGAGCTGCATAAGCTCCCGATCTATCCACCTTTGTAGGGTCCTTCCCTGAAAAGGCGCCCCCTCCATGCCTTGAATAACCGCCATAGCTATCTACAATAATTTTTCTTCCCGTTAAACCTGCATCACCCTTCGGACCTCCTATAACAAAACGTCCGGTGGGATTGATATAATATTTGGTTTTTTCATCAAGTAAATGAGCAGGTATGATTGGCTTGATAACATTTTCAAGAACATCTTTTTTTATCCTGTCCTGGTCCACATCCGGATCATGCTGGGTGGAAATGACCACAGCATCGATTCTCATTGGCTTATTGTTTTCATCATATTCAACAGTAACCTGCGTTTTACCATCAGGTCTCAGATATGTTAAGACATTATTTTTTCGAACATCTGCTAATCTCTTGGCCAACCTGTGGGCTAAGGATATAGGCATAGGCATAAGTTCCGGGGTTTCATCGCATGCAAAGCCAAACATGATGCCTTGATCCCCTGCTCCAATCATTTCAATAGCCTCGGACTCTTCTCCCACTTTGTACTCTAGGGCTTGATTGACTCCCATAGCTATATCTGGTGATTGTTCATCAATGCATGTAAGAACTGCACAGTTTTCTGCATTGAATCCGTAATCATCATTGGTATATCCTATATCACTGACTACACTCCGAATAACCTTCGGTATATCCACATAACAGTTGGTGGTAATTTCCCCTGCAACAAGTACTAATCCTGTGGTGACAATGGTTTCTGCTGCAACCCTGGCATCGGGGTCCTCTTCAAAGATGGCATCCAAGATGGCATCTGATATTTGATCAGACATTTTGTCAGGATGACCTTCTGTTACCGATTCCGATGTAAATAATCTCTTTGTCATTTATTTATCCTCCTATGAAAAACCTCTTCTCTTGAAGAGAAACTACTTCCTTTGTTGAACTCCTCATGTAATAAAACATACCGTTTTATGAGGTTTTTGTCAATCCGATATTGTTTCTCCGGCTGAAACGCTGAAGACCACAAAGTCTAATAAATCCTTGCATACTTTTCATTATTTTGCCAAAGATAATATTAGAAAGGGTGATTATCATGCTACAACGCTTACGAAAAGAAAATATCTATATCATGATTATAATACTTGTAACTTTAGTTAGTATTTCTATTATGCTCCATATGAAAGAAGAGCCTAATCCTTTATCACTGACATCAATTCAAGCCAATACCTTGTCTTTTATCGACGATGACGCATTGGAAAAATTTATCAACCTTTATGGCCATCATATTCTTCATAAGAATGATTTTGTTGTCACTGTTGACAACAAAGACAATATTCGCAGATTGTTAAACTCAATGGGTGAAAAAAACATAAGGCAATTCAATAATATTTTTACCGATTCAAACAATGAAGATCGTCTTCTATCTACACAAGATTGGTTAGATCAACACTTTTTACCCGATGATTTCAGGCTGCTAGAGCACTGGATGAGCATAAAATAAAGTCATTTTATTTACTGAGTTCCTCAAGAAACTCATAAAAATCTTCATATTGACTATAAACAAACTCATACAAAATAGCCTGCTGAAAATCAATCTTATCCAAGAGCTGGACATGATTCTTAAATTCATTTGTTGAGAAGAGTCTTTCAGCTTTTTTAAGCTTTTCTATATCATAACTCATGACAATCATCTGATTGCGCTCAGTGATATAGTAAATACAATTCACATCTCCATTGAGTTTATAAATATTTTCTCTTACATGGCTGTTATCTTTGTTAAATTCTGTAACCATATGCCCCGCATCGTATACATTGTGCATGGCATGTGGTTTTTTTTGTCGAAGTTTCTTTATGAGTTCCTCTTTATAGACAACATTATAAATATCTATGTTTTCTTCTCTGTTGAGCATAAAAGATGCTTCAATATTGGAAACATTCATGGTTGATAATTGCTTCGCATCCTTAACATATAGGCCCTTTTTACTGCCAATTTGAATCTCAAAAACATAAATTGTATATTGGTCATTTTGCTCTATCAATGTCTCACATAAATAAGTATTTTCTTTTTCATAATTGGGTGATATTTCATTTTTAAGAAGTGTTGCATGTAGCCCTTCATAGAGAAAAATCGGGCTTTTGCGAGTTAAATATAATATTCCCTCATAATCACAAGCAGCAGTCCTCATCATGAAGTAATTGATTAACTGATGAGCCGTCGTGATGGGTTCACATATTTTATAATATAGCCAATCTAATAATTTCTCATTTTCTTCAAAAGTATGAAGCAATTTTTCATCGTATAAGTAGGCATATTCCATCGAAGGGTCGGGCAAAGGTATGCCCTTTTCTTCATTATAGCGCATATATTTGCTGACTAAATACTGGGCTTCTTTTTCGTTTAATCTCTTGTAGCTTCCGCCCAATCCGCCCATTAAAGATCCTTTCTCAAGGATAAATATTTCATTTTTTTCACCTTTGATGCCTTTATAATTATCAAAGCCGTACTCTTCATCGTCGAAATGAAAGATTTGAAAAAAATCCTCCTCCTCAATTCTCCAATGAATATACATAGCCATTGCTCCCATTAAGCGTGTGTTGGTAGCATAGGAAGATATAAAAATCATTCCTCCCGGTCGTAGGCTTTTTCCCTTATTTCCTTTTATTAATTTAAACCTCGGTTTATCCATTACTTAACCTCTATTCCTTCTGTTCGCTCCTCATCATTATTTTTTCTCATTATATTATTATACTATACTTATTTTTTTAATAAAGGAGTATTAAAAATAAATAGTTCTATGATAAAATAATAGGAGAAAGGCTTGTCCATAAAATTTTGAGGGGGAGAATATGAAAATAAAAAAAGCTATCATACCAGCTGCAGGATTAGGCACAAGGTTTTTACCAGCTACTAAGGCACAACCTAAGGAAATGCTTCCTATTGTAGACAAACCTGCTATTCAATACATTGTCGAAGAGATACTGGAGTCAGGCTTAACAGATATTTTAATTATCACCGGGAGAAACAAAAGAGCATTAGAGGACCATTTCGATACCTCTGTAGAATTAGAGGATGAATTAGCCGAAAAACAAAAAGATGACCTGTTAAAGATTGTAACCGACATCTCTAATATGGTCAATATTCATTATGTTCGCCAAAAGAAAGCCATGGGTCTTGGCCATGCTGTATCTTGTGCAAAAACTTTTGTAGGCAATGAACCCTTTGCCGTATTATTAGCAGATGATATCATTCAATCGGAAACCCCTTGTTTAAAACAATTAATTAATATTTACAATCGATATCAGTGCAGTGTTCTTGGTGTTCAAAAAGTACCCCTGGAGGATGTCAACAAATACGGTATTATCGATGGCATCCCAATTGAAAAAGATATTTATGATATTCACGCCTTGGTGGAAAAACCGTCCGTTGAAACGGCCCCATCCAATATCGCTGTTATCGGCAGATATATCATTACACCTGAAATATTCGATATTTTAGAAAATACCCATCCCGGTGCCGGAGGAGAAATACAGTTAACGGATGCCCTGAAAGAGCTATCTACTCTCCAGCGTATTATAGCGACAGAGTTTGAAGGCACTCGCTACGATGTAGGTGATAAATTAGGCTTTTTAAAAGCAACTGTTGAGTTGGCTTTATCTAGAGATGACTTAAAGCATGCCTTTTCTGCATACTTAAAAGAGTGCAGCGCTAAGATTTAATTCATCTCAGCCTATTTTCTTTTTTATTGATCACATAAAAGCCTTTCCTATTGAAGCTGTCTTCTCTGTTATAAGTCATTTCGCTATCATCTAATTGCCTTAGAATCCCACCGGCCTCCTCTACAATGCATTGCATGGCACAAGTATCCCATTCCATCGTTAAACCATAACGATAATATATTTCTGCTTTGCCTTGTGCAATCAGGCATCCTTTTAGAGAACTTCCTACCCTTTTAACATCCTTAATATTATTTCTTTTGATTAAATCAAGCAGTTCTTCTGATGTATGAGATTTGCTCATAAGTATTCTAATATTATCGTTTATATCCGATACTCTATTCATCTTCTTCATGCTGCCCTTTTCATAATAGGATCCATTCCCCCGGGTTGCGTAGTACAAGTCCTCAGTAACCGGAACGTATATAACACCTAATACGGCCTTATTTTTATAGGCCAATCCTATATTTACAGTAAATTCATCGTTCCTTTTTACAAATTCCTTTGTTCCATCCAAGGGATCTATGATAAAGCACCAATCCTTGTCGAGTCTCTCTCTTGTATCCTTACTTTCCTCTGATAAGATGCCATAAGAAGGAAAGGCTTCAATAAGTCCATTGACAATTAAATCGTTGGCCTTTTTATCTGCTAAGGTTATAGGTGAATCATCTTCTTTATGTTCCACTTGAAAATCCATGGCATATATTTTTAATATTTCTTTGCCGGCTTCAATAGCTAACTCTTTACATAATTTCAGTTCCTTATCTAAATTCATAAGCATTTCCTTCCCAATAGCCTTAATCGATGTAAGATATATAGAATATTTTTCTTAAATCATACCTTTTCTATAAGGTATTATATCATTTATTTATTATTTCCTGTTATAATATATTATACAACCTATCTTAAGGAGGACTAACTGAGATGAACATAGGCATATTTACAGATTGTTATTACCCCCAAATCAATGGAGTTGTTACATCCACCCTTATCTTAAAAGAGGAACTGGAAAAAAAAGGTCATTTGGTAACTATTGTTACAGTAAAGATTCCTCATTATATAGAAACTGATCCCAATATCCTACGCATTCCTTCCATCCCATTTCATAAATGGAGTGAATTTAGAATAGGTTTAACAAATCCTTCTGTTATCCATAAGATAAAAACCTTGAATCTTGATATTATTCATACACAAACTGAATTTAGTATTGGATTGACAGGACGTCTGATGGCTAAATTATTAAAAATTCCTGTTGTCCACACTTATCATACCATGTATGAAGACTACACTCATTATTTAGCTAAACGGCCTCTTAATCAAAAGATAGTTACCGAACTTGCTAAAGTGGGTTCTAAGCTTTATCTTAACGAGTGCCACGCTGTTATAGCCCCATCGGAGAAAGCTAAAGACCTGCTTCTTGGTTACAAAGTACATAGCAAAATTTATACGATTCCTACAGGTATAAAGCTAGACAATTTTAAAAACGATTTCTTTACTCCATCTGAAATACAGCATAAAAAGACTGAACTGGGAATAGAGCCCCAAGAAAAAGTACTCCTGTCCTTAGGGCGGGTTGCTGAAGAAAAAAGTATTGATGTCATCATTCAAGCAGTAAAAAAACTTATTCATCACAGTAGCTTAAAACTCTTAATTGTAGGCGACGGTCCTTATAAAATTGCATTGGAAAAAATGGTCAAAGAATTAAACCTAGAAAATGTTGTCATCTTTGCAGGTAGAATACCATGGGAAAAAGTATGTCTTTACTATCAGCTGGCTGATATCTATGTAAGCGCTTCCAAAACAGAAACTCAAGGTTTGACAATATTAGAAGCCATGGCAACAGGAATACCCGTTGTCGTTAGACAAGATGAAAACATAAAGGATTGGATACAAGATGGCCACAATGGCAAAGTATTTAACCAGATAAGCGAGTTGCCTGATATACTTTCAAGATTATTAGAAAATGAACCTCTCCGACAAAAAATATCCATCAATGGAATGGAAACTGCGCAAAACATGTCTGCTACGGGATTTGGGAATAAGGTAGAGGAAATATATAAAAAAGTAGTGAGTTAATCCCACTACTTTATTGCTTAAGAATGTTTAAAATTTCTTCACTGGCTAATCTCTTATAATAGATATCCTTATCATTTATTATATAATTATCATAGACCTCAATAACATCTATTTTGTCTCCCACATAGAAGCTAAGCTTGATTCTTTTCGTCTCGAATAAATTTGCCGGTTTATTATCTTCTTTAATATTTCCATTGAAACTTCGTGCTATCTGAGTGATATATGCAGTATCTGAATATTCCATTACCTCATTATCAAAGGACTCAACACGTAATTTTTTCGCTGTGAAAACTCTTTGAAAAACATCTTCCGGTTTTTCAATGGTCAGGTATTTTTCAGTTAATTTCATCATATCATTTTTTGTCCTAAAATAAGATACTTCCCCTAATAATTCTATTCTTACGACGTTTCCTTCTACGATGACTAGAAACATCTCTTTAATATCTGATTTTATATCCATCTTATAATAAGGATACTGAATAAAGCCATCTTTTAAATCTTCCTTAGGGATTAATTCTGATAATTCAATAGTCTTGATAATACCGCCAGTCTCTTCTTTTTCTTTAATAAGGATGCTTTGTGAAGTATCGACAGCCTCAATCTGTATTTCCTTTGCATCCATGTCATGAACATAAGCATTGGCTCTTTCCAGATATACTTTGGTCAGTAACTGGTTGAATTGTTTTATTTGATCTTCTTCTAAATAATATTTTGAAGAACCCCTCTCATCATGGAGCACAAAATATTCGTCACCTATATACATATTGATGCCTTTATTTTTTATATGAAGTACAAAATTTCCTTCTTCCAGGCTTCTTTCATCACTGCTTTTATCATTTTCCCCTGCACTCATTTTAGCAGTCTTAAAAAAGTCAAGTATTTCAGACCTGTTCTCAGCAGATATGAAAATCAGAATATTGGACCCTCCTAAATACTCTAAGTATATTTCTTCTGAAGAATGCATGATGTAGGAGATTGCATCAGCATGAAGCTCTCCTTCTTTGTCGCTTTCATCCTTTAGGACAGAAGCATTATTCTCATTTTCACCCGAAAGAATCGCACCTTCTTGGTCTAATTCTTTATTCTTATTCTGGCAACCACTGGATACCAAAATGATGAGTAATGCAAACATTAATAAAATCACTTTACCTGTATTTTTCATCTTAACACATCCAATCATTCATACCGGCTTTAAAAACCCTAAAAGCTAATATTGTTGATTATTCTTGATCCTCATCATTTCCTGTTTTATATAGGCTTTCTAATAGTTCCGCAGTCTGAGACACATCCTGCCAATAAAAAGACAATCCTTCTGCATAGGCATCTTTTCCAGGCAAAGAATAGGTATAGATACTATTGGATGACATACCTACAGCTGACGCTGCTAATGAAGCTACTTCGGATAAAGGTATATCTGTCTTAATGTATTTTACAACGGTGTTCGCTACAATAGGTAATCTAAAGCTCAATGTTTTCTTAAAAGCTGCTTTCATAAATTCTTGCTGTGTTTTTATTCTTCCTAAATCACCATTAGGATAACCGGTGCCATCATTATTTTTTCTAAATCTTAAAAACTTGATAGCTTGCTCCCCATTCAAAGTCCGCTGGCCCTTCTCTATATTAATATGAAGAGGTGGCTTATCGTAAGGATCATCATATTTCATATTCATAGGCACATAGACAGGTACTCCTCCCAGGGAGTCGACTATTTTCTTCACGCCATCGTATTCAACTTTAATATAGTAATCTATGGGTATCCCTAATAACAAATCGCTGACAGCTGCTTGTAAACCTTCCATTTTCTCGTCATAATAAACAGCATTAATCTTCTTTCTTTCAGCACTATGTCGCTCACTTCTCTCATAGTGGGTATCCCTTGGAATAGAAATAATATCAACTCTCTTAATTTTCGGATCAAAACTAGCTAACATAATCGTATCTGTCCGTATGGATTCCATCCCCAAAAGCAAAACATTAACTCTATTACTTTTATTAAACATATGGGCAAAAGAGTTTTCATCTTCTTCTCCCTCTATTGGATTATTCACTATAAGACCATCACCTACAGGCTTTTTTACATCCAAAAAAATGCTGTCATAAGCCCACATAACGCCCGTAAAAACAACTGTGAAAATAATAAATGTTACTACAAAATACTTCATAAAAGTTTTCATTCCGTTAATCCCTTCTAATAATAATATGTCCACCTGTTATTTTACCATAAACCAAAGTACAAATACACCTGCCTTTAAAAAATTAAAATAATTTATCTTATCTTATATTGTATTTTTTTTAGTGATAGGATTATTACAAATCATGTATGAATATTAATAAGACTCTCTTTTACTCTATAAAGTTCCATTTTTCCCTAAAATTCGCCCGAACAACAAGAGAGGTTACCCTTTAGGCAACCTCTAAGCTCTACTTTTTAGTGATAGTTATCATCCATATTCTATTTGCTGTAATCGTAGAATCCAACTCCTGTTTTTCTTCCAAGTTTATTGCCTCTTACCATTTTTCTTAGCAATGGATGAGCTCTATATTTGCTATCTCCATATTCATTGTATAAAACATCCATGATAGCTAAGCATACGTCTAATCCAACTAAATCTCCTAAAGCTAAAGGTCCCATAGGGTGGTTTGCGCCTAATTTCATAGCTTCATCGATATCTTCTGCTTTTGCAAGCCCGTCTGCAAGGATGCCAATTCCTTCATTAATCATAGGAATTAAGATGCGGTTCACAACAAAGCCAGGAGCTTCTTCAACCTCAACCGGAACCTTGCCGATTGCTTTTGTAAGCTCAACTATTGTTGCTTGTGTTGCATCTGAAGTTGCAATTCCTTTAATTACTTCTACCAGCTTCATCATTGGAACTGGATTGAAGAAGTGCATGCCAATAACTTTGTCAGGTCTGTTTGTAGCAGATGCAATTTCAGTAATTGAAAGTGAAGAAGTATTTGTAGCAAGAATAGTATCCGGCCCACAAAGCTTATCTAACTCAGCAAACAACTCTTTTTTGGATTCCATTACTTCTGATGCTGCTTCAATGATTAAATCTGCGTCTTTCACAACTGCTATATCTGTTGATGTGGTAATCCTTGACAATACTTCTTCTTTACCTTCAACTGTCATTTTTTCTTTTTTTACAAGTCTGTCAAGATTTGAAGTAATCGTAGCAAGACCTTTATCAATCGATTCTTGTCTTCTGCTTCTTATGCAAACCTCATAACCACATTCTGCAAGAACTTGGACAATGCCAGCTCCCATAGTACCTGTTCCTAAAACTCCGATTTTCATCATAAATTTCTCCTTAAAAAAATTTTCTAATCCTTTGTTATATATGTGTCGGAATACATATTTATCTATAGTTTTTTAGGATTCGAATTGATTATACCATAAAATATGTGAAATGTCTTTAAAAAATATAAAGATTGATATTTTAATATCAATCCTGCTTTCTAGACGATGGAATTGGGAGAATAATTTAATTTTGGGCTTTTTATTGCAAGATGCTCTCCAATAAAATCTTTAAACCAATACCTATAAGAATGAATCCACCTATAATATCTACTTTTCTACCAAGGGATACAGTATTTCTAACAAGTTTTCCTATGTACACTCCGCTAAAGGAAAAAATGAAGGCTACAATTCCTATAATACTCATGGGTACCATGATATCCTTATGAAGGGTTGCATAGCTCATGCCTGCAGCAAGAGCATCAATGCTCGTGGCTATTGCGAGAGTTATCAAAGTTATAGGCCCTGTTAAGATAATAGGACATGATTCTTCACTAAAGGATTCCTTTATCATTTTGCCACCTATAAAAAAAAGGAGCAGAAAAGCGATCCAATGATTAAAGGGTTCGAGATAGTTTTTAATTGAAGAACCTATGAGCCAACCTATTATTGTCATACCGCTTTGAAAAATTCCAAAAGTTAGTCCAGCAGCCATAGCATTTTTCAGCGCTTGTTCTTCCTTGACGGACAGACCGCAAGAAACAGAAACCGCAAAAGTATCCATAGCAAGAGCTATGGCCATGGCTAATGTTGTTAAGTTTTCTATATTCATCGCATATGCCTCTTATTTCATTTGTAAACAAAGCTTGCATCCTCAACAAGGACACTTCCTGTTTTAATTAGTCATTTTCTCTAAGCATCGAAACAACACCCGTCTTGGCTAACTCTATTATGCCGAAGGGTTTTAGTGTTTCAATAATTGCATCAATTTTACTGTTTTCCCCCGTAGCCTCAATAATAAGTTGGTCCAATCCGGTGTGAATTATTTTAGCTCTAAAAACATTCATTAATAGAATGATATCTACTCTTGTCGTTATATCTGCCTTCACCTTGACAAGAAGCAACTGCTTGTTCACGGCACTCTTATTACTTACATCATCAATGCTTAGGACATCAACTAATTTATCAAGCTGTTTCATTACCTGTTCCACTATCTCATCATCACCATGAACACATATGGTCATTCTTGATATTTTCGGTTCATGGGTTTCACTTACAACTAGCGAATCAATGTTATATCCTCTTCTACTGAATAATCCGGCTATTTTTCTTAAAACTCCGGGATTATTGTTGACCAAAACAGATAAAGTATGCTTCATAATTTTCCCTCCTGTGTGATGCTTATGACATCATTTTTAATCATATTACGCTAAATTCATATTTATTTCAAGGTTATGACGTCAATTAATTATCAACATGTTCTACATATTATAATATCATGACATTCTATGCTTTTCCACATAGTCCGTAGGGTTAAAAAATATTTATCCCATACTGCTGTGAATAACTTGCAATGAACCTACATCGCAATTTTTCAACATTATCATCCATTCTCATTATTATTCATTCACAGGTTATCCACAGGTCCTCTTTCTCTTTTCCTGCCATGCTCACAATATATTCAACACCAATTTTACCTTCATTTATGCTATCTAAAAACTCAAAGAAACCTTTATAGATACAATTTGCTAACAATCTTTGATAGGATTGTTCCGCCAATAGCTTTGCCTCTCTTGGGTTGGATAAAAACCCACATTCTATTAAAACCCTTGGTGATTTTGGATTTTTAAGAAGCAGAATATCATCTTTCACCTTTGATTTTCTATGGTTCCCATCATCGATTCCCTGAAGAAATGATTCTTGAATCTTTTCAGCTAGCAATTGACTTTTGGGGCAATTCCTAGGGTAAAAGCATTGGGCACCATAGATTGAAGAATCCGGAAAGCTATTTAAATGCAGCATGATGGAATAATCGACCCTTTCATGATTCATAATATTGTTCCTGTTCACAAGGTCCTCCATTTTCTTGCTTCTAATGCTTGTTTCCCCCTCGCTGTATAAGCCTACATCCTTCTGTCTCGTCATGATGACCCTGCAACCGCTCTCTTCAAATAGTTTTTTAAGCTTTAGAGCAATTTCTAAATTAACATGACTCTCCAAAATACTGCTATCGGAACTAACTGCCCCACCGTCTATACCACCATGACCGGGGTCAATAACAATTGTGCACAGGTTTCGGCTATTGAATACTCCAATAGTTATGTGAGTTAATGAAATTAAAAAAAACATCAGCAGGCCTACAATCAAAGCTGATATTAACCATCTTTTTTTTATGATAATAATCAAATGACCCCTCCTAAAATTCTTTATATTACATCCTATTCTGATGTAAATATAAATATGAGCGGTCATCTCTTATTATCGTCAAGAAAACTCTTTATCTATCCATGAAAACCTTGCTTCCCGTTGCACTTCTTTGCCCTTGGTACTTCCCTCTATAAGGTTCCTCTGCTTCCTGATCTAATTGAGCAAAGACCAGTTGGCATAATCTTCTTCCCGCCTTTAATTTAATCGGAAGTCTACTGGCATTATATAATTCCAAGGTTATCTCCCCTTCAAATCCGGGATCAACCCAGCCGGCATTTTGTATAAACAGGCCTATCCTGCCAATGGAGCTCCTTCCCTCAACAAAGGCTGTTAAATTATTCGGTAATTTAATGTATTCCATTGTTGTAGCCAATAAAAATGAATGGGGTGGAATAATCACCTCATCACTAGTAAATTCGATGTACCCAATCGGGCTGTCTAAGGTCATGCACTCTACATTATTTTCATCTACTTTTAAAAAGTGCTTTCCCAACCGCAAATCCACAGATGCAGGCTGTATTTGCCCCTTCTCCATTGGGTTTATAATCAATTTCCCTTCGTTTATATATCTTTTAATGGTTCTATCGGATATAACCATTTCATCACCCCCATTAATAGAGACTATCTTTCTTCGTGAGTTTTCCATCAATATAATCTCTAAAGATATCAAGAACAACAGCTATAATCGGAGCCCCAAAGAACATTCCTGGGATTCCAAATAGACTGCCGCCCAGTATAACAGAAAATATAATCCATACAGGGCTTATGTTGAGTATGTTGCCTACACATTTCGGTGTTACAATCATCATATCTAACATTTGCAAGCAGAATAAATAGATAAAGGTTATGACCCCTGCCCAAGGATTTACTAAAGATACTAAAACTGCTCCTACTATTTCACCGATAAAAGGGCCAAAATAGGGAATCATATTGGTTACTGCAAAGATGGCACTTATGAGTATAACATAGGGAGCATTCATGATTGTTAATCCAATAAAACATAGCGCTCCCAATATCAAGGATGCTAAGGACTTACCAAGAACATAACGCACAAAGGTATTGTTCATCTTTCTCCAAAATATATTATATCGCAAGGCAAAGGATGGACCAAAAAACGCTACAAGGAGTTTTTCAATGGCAAGAATCCAATTATGCTTTGCTATCACTAAATAAATAGATATCAAAGAAGCAAAAATAAACAAAATGATATTGCTTGTAATGGCAATCGTGCTCACTATAATAGAGTTGGCCGTCTCTACTGCCTTTTTCTCTACTATCGTAAATAAAGAATCTAACACATTATATATTCTTTCTTCCCAAAGGGTTGGATCCGCATTTTCCGGTGCTGTTAAGAATTCCATAATTATTTTTTGTCCATTTTTAATGAGTTCCGGGGAATTTTTAAAAATATCAAATAGGCTGTCTAAAATCTGAGGTAAGATATAGACAACAGAAGAAAACACAGCATACCCAATAATCGCATAAACACATAGGGTACTGATTGTTCTACTGTATATCTCATTTATCTTATTATTGCTTAAGGACCTTGTTATTTTATCATCAAAAATGTCTACTATAGGGCTCAGAATATAGGCTATTACAATGGCAAAGATGAAAGGTTTGATAGATCTAAATATTTGGCTTACTTTTTGACCTGCTATGATATAAGCATCATCCGCATTATCCATATATTTGTAAAACATAATGCTGACAATAATAATAAACAATATCCGGAATAAGCCAATCCAATCTCTAGAAGAAAATAGCTTTCTCATTTGATCATCCTTTTCTTAATGAATTTTAAGTTATATAATACTGTATACACTCGAAAAATTAAAATATGCCTTTTAGAAGAGTTTTGATTTGAATTATTGCATTATTTCTTTTTCTATTTCTCGTATCATATCTATGATTAAACTCTGCAAAGTAGCATTTTTTGTGCCTGTAACAGTTACACCACACCTATTCAATGGGATAACAATTTTCTTTGCTCTACTTCTTGCTATAGCTACCGTGATATTCTCTGATATTTCTCCTAGCATGGAATCCGTTACTAAAATAGCAATGGGTCCTACAATGATATCAACATTTGAAGAAGTAACCCGAATAGCATTTTCACCGGTAGCACCCTGATCTGCACCAGCTTTCATCATATTAGATGTAGCTAACGAGTTTGTTCCTAAAGCTATCACTTGCACATCTTGCTTGATATTCCTTTTAATATGCTCAATGATAGCCTTCCCAATTCCGCCACCTTGTCCATCTACTACGGCTATTTTCATCCTATTACCTCTTATTAACTATTTTTGTTGTCTCTTACCAGCATAACAGTGTTTGTAACTGCCTCTCCTGCCGGCAATTCACTTTTATCCTTTTCTCTTCTTAACTTATATTCAACAATCCCATCTGCCGCTTTTTTCCCAACCGTTATGCGAATAGGTATGCCAATCAAATCCGCATCTTTAAACTTTACACCCGGTCGTTCTGCCCTATCGTCTAGCAACACATCAATACCTTCTCTTTTGAGCTGCAAATAAATCTGCTCACTAAGTTTCATTTGTGCTTCATCCTTTGTGTTTACAACAGTGATGATAACCTCAAAAGGCGCAATAGCCATAGGCCATAGGATACCATCCTCATCATAGTTTTGTTCCACAATGGCTGCTAGAGTTCTTGAAACACCTATGCCGTAACATCCCATAATCATCAATTGCTCTTTCATGTTTTCATCTCTATAAATCGCACCCATGGCTTCGCTGTATTTTGTACCCAGTTTAAATACCTGACCAACCTCTATCCCTCTTGCCAGGTGAATAGGTTGCCCACAGGAAGGACATGCATATCCCTCCTTTATTAGTTTCAGATCAACAATAACAGAGGCGGTAAAATCCCTGCCATAGTTTAAATTCTCAAAATGATAACCGGTTTTATTCGCTCCTGCTATCAGATTGCACATACCCTTCAATTCACTATCCATAATAATCTTAATCTCATTTAATCCTACCGGACCGGCATAGCCTGTTTCAGCTCCTGTTACTTTTTCGACTTCCTCAGGACTTGCAAACTCCAAACAATGCTCTGGTATACCCAGCACATTAATCAGTTTTGTTTCATTGAGTTCCCTATCTCCACGTATTAACACAGCCACAGTTTCCTCACCTGTATGAAATAATAAAGTTTTTATTGTTCTTTCTACAGGGACCTGTAAGAAATCTGCGACCTCTTCAATCGTCTTAATGTCAGGTGTCTTTACTTCTTGAGCTTCATCCCACTTCTCATCTGTCCAAAGACTTTGGTCAATACATTCTGCCCTCTCTGAAGTAGCCGCAAAATCACATGAATCGCAATAGGCTATAACACCTTCACCATATTCGGATAAGGCTGTAAATTCATGGGAGCCGCTCCCTCCTATAGCACCTGTATCTGCCTCCACCGGTCTAAAGTTCAACCCACATCTTGTAAAGATTTTACTATAAGCATCATACATGCCCTGATAGCTTTTATCTAAACCTTCCCAATCTCTGTCGAAGGAATAAGCATCTTTCATAATAAATTCTCTGCTTCTAAAAAGCCCAAAGCGAGGCCTCTTTTCATCTCTGTATTTTGTTTGTATTTGGTACAAATTTAAAGGCAATTCTTTGTAAGAATTCACCTCATTTCTTACGATATCTGTAAAAATCTCTTCATGTGTTGGGCCCAAGCAGAATTCCCGGTTATGTCTATCATTAAGTCTGAACATTTCCGGCCCATAAGCATTCCATCTACCAGATTCCTGCCAAAGCTCTGCAGGTTGTATCGCGGACATTAATATTTCCTGAGCACCCTTCTCATTCATTTCTTCTCGGATAATCTGCTCTATTTTTTTAAGACTCCTTAAGCCTAATGGCATAAATCCATATATCCCGGATACTATTTTCCTTATCATCCCGGCTCTTAATAACAATTTATGACTCGGTATTTCCGCCTCACTAGGGTCTTCCCTCAGTGTATGGAAATATAAGCTTGACATCTTCATCGTCTGTTTCTCCCTTCGGTTGTTTTATTTCACGAGCAAGGTTATAGATTTTGCACTTATGCCTTCTTCTCTTCCTTCAAAACCTAATCCTTCGGTAGTTGTTGCCTTAATACTGATTCTATCTTTATCGATACCCATCGCTTGAGATAAGTTTTCTCGCATATCTTCAATATAGGGTGCTATTTTGGGCCTTTGGGCAATAATAACAGTATCCACATTATTTATATTATAACCTTCATTTCTAATTAATTCTACAACTCTTTTAAGTAAAATGATACTTGAAATATCTTTATATTCACCCTTATTGTCGGGAAAATGCTTCCCAATATCGCCTAAAGCACAGGCCCCAAGCATAGAATCCATGATGGCATGAACAAGGACATCTGCATCCGAATAGCCTAAGAGTCCTTTTTCATGATGGACTTCAATACCACCCAGTATAAGTTTTTTACCTTCCACAAGTCGATGAACATCATATCCTATACCAATTTTCATCGAAGGTTCCTCTCTTAGGAATGCTTCTGCAATCATCATATCTTCCTCTGTTGTAATCTTTATATTCTTGTAATCCCCTGCCACCACTATGGGCTTTATCCCGATGCGTTCGACCAAAGCATTATCATCTGTCCCTTGGTAGTTATCCGAACGTGCCAAATCATAAGCATGCATAATGATATTCCTTCTAAACCCTTGTGGGGTTTGCATAGCCATCACGGACTCTCGATTAATATGCTTTTCAATTTTCCCCTTACATATCCATTTAACGGTATCTTTTAAAGCAACACCTACAGTTGCTGCACCCTCTTCATGAGTCTTCATGATAACATGATTAATCGTTGTTTCATGGACAAAGGGCCTTGCACCATCATGAATCAGGATAAGGTCCGCATCTTCTCGGATAGCCATTAATCCATTATACACCGAATCTTGGCGTTCTCTACCGCCCTTGACTAATTTCGCTACCTTGTCATATTGATAATATTGGACAATTTCTCTTTGACAATATTCCATATCCTCTTCCCTAACGGTGATTATAATCTCATCAATATAAGGATTTTTTTCGAACTGTTCAATTGTTCTGGCTAGAATAGGCATATGTCCTAGGCTTCTATATTGTTTATTGATTTTATTCTTATCCATCCTGCTTCCGCTGCCTGCTGCTGCGATAATGACGGATACAACGCACTCTTTATACATGATTCACCCTTGAGTATATCTTTCCTTTCACCATGAATTTTGCTATGCAAATTGGGGGAGCTACAATCTTAAAAAAAAGCTGCTATCCTATATAAATACAGAATAGCAGCTAAAAGTCAATATACTTTCCCTCATTTTAATTAAATCTCGATTATTATGCTGTCTTATTTTTTAAAACACTTTTACTTTTAGCAAATATCATTCGCCCTGCTGCTGTTTGAAGTACACTGGTTACTACAACCTGTAAAGTATCCCCTATATGTTTTTTGCCTTCCTCTACTACGATCATCGTACCATCATCCAGGTAAGCAATTCCTTGCTTATTTTCTTTTCCTTCTTTAATGACTGTAACCACCATTTCCTCACCCGGCATAACAACAGGTTTAAGTGCATTGGCAAGCTCATTAATATTTAAAACCTCTACTCCTCGAAGCTCAGCAACTTTATTTAAGTTATAATCATTCGTGACAACCTTCCCATTGATTTCTTCAGCTAACTTCAAGAGCTTCATATCTACCTCAGAAACGTCATCATAATCCTTATCTGTTATTTGAACATTCATAATATCTTCATTTTGTATTTTGTTGAGAATATCAAGACCCCGTCTCCCTCTATTCCTTTTTAAGGCATCTGAGGAATCTGCAATATGCCGAAGCTCCTCCAACATAAACTCGGGGAGTATAATGGTCCCTTCAACAAATCCGGTTTTTAATATATCCGCTATACGCCCATCTATAATAACACTTGTATCTAAGATTTTCGGTTTTGCAGATAGATTTTTGCCCTTATTTTTAGTTAAATGGGACGATGGATTTTTCTTCATGCTCGGAATAGTCAGAATGATATCCTTATACTTTTTCGTGGAAATACTGATACCCAAGTAACCAAATAGAATATAAGCAATAATAGTTAATATCATGCCAATAGAAAAGATTTGAATCTTTTCAAATATCTTGCTAATCAAGTTCGCTATGATAAGCCCCGCAATAAGACCAACAGTTCCTGTCACTATTTCATTCGAAGGTATTTTTTGCATTTCAGAATCAATGACCTTCGATATCTTCATAGCTAGTTTTTCAAGTTTCGGGGAAATAAAATAAAATATGAGTCCAAAAAATAAAATACTTAAAACGGAAATGGCAATCTCTATGATTGGATTGATTTGTATAATATTTTCAAGTCTGGGTGTACCCAAAAGAAAAAATATCAAAGAAGAAAAACCATATCCAATAGACATGCCAACAATGGTTACTATAATCCTTACTAGTATCTTAATCATCTTTTCACCTCCTTCCATTATATTATTATCACACTAAATCACCAAAATAGTCATTTTAGTAGTAATATAAAAATCTTATGCCCCTATTTTGCAGAGGCATAAAAATTTTAGTCGCACAGTACAGCATCGTCTACCATATCAATTATGTTTTTTTCATCCAAATTTTTAGCTAGAACCAGTTCACTGGTCAAAATCTGTTTTGCATTAGAAAGCATTTTTTTTTCTCCTGTTGACAATCCCTTATTATTATCAGCAATCATTAAGTTTCTCACGACTGTTGCTACTTCATAAACGTCACCGCTTTTTAATTTATCCATGTTATCCCGGTATCTTCTGTTCCAATTCTCGGGCATGCTTGAAGGTCCTTGCCGCAGTAAATCAAATACACTTTTTACTTCAATATCATCAATTATGTTTCTTATGCCTACCCCTTCAATATTATCAAGGGGAACCATAACCTTCATGTCACCTATAGGGATTCTCAATACATAGTATTTCCTTGCCTCGCCCAACACAATCTTCTCTTCTATCTCTTCGATAATTCCTGCACCGTGCATTGGGTAAACCACTTTATCCCCCACATTAAACATATACTTCGCCTCCTAGTCAGTTGTTAATCCAAAAATATATAAAGATTCGCAACTATACCTTACAGTATATATCAAATGCTTACATATGTCAAGCTTATTATTTTATCATAGCATTTTACATCTGTCAATCATTAATTATTCATTTTTTCTATCATTTTATTTTGCTTTTTTTTATATCTTTTATTCCTGCTTTTCTCCCTTTTTGAATCCACAATATAGTATACCACCGGAATAATGATAAGGGTCAGTAAGGTTGAGAAAGATAAACCATAACCTACAGAGATGGCTAAAGGAGCTATCATTTCAATGCCATCCCCTTTGCCTGCTCCTAATGGTATCAATGCCAATACCGTTGTAAGAGTCGTCATGAAAATAGGTCTTATCCTGGTACTACCGGCTTCAATAATGGCCTCCATTCTGCCTTTGCCGTCCGCCTTAAGCTGATTGATATAATCCACTAAAACAATCGCATTATTGACGACTATTCCTATCAGAATAACCATACCCATTAGAGAAACTGCGTTAATCGTAGAGCCTGTGACAAACAAGCCTAATATGGCTCCGGAAGCAGCTAATGGAACAGTCATAATGATGATAAAAGGTTCCAATAGAGACTCAAATTGAGCAGCCATAACCATGTAAACAACAAGTGCTCCTACAATCATAGCAAGAACGAGGGAAGTAAATGAATCTACAATTTCATCCATGGCTCCACCCATCTCATAACGGTATCCCGTTGGAAATTCATAATCATTTAAAATATTCAGCAGCCTTACGTTGGCAGTACCTGTATCCAGATGAGGTGTCACCATGGATACTGTCGCATATCTCTCCGTATTGAGCCTGCCTATGGATTCAACGCCGCTTTCAATATGCACATCTGCAACTTCATAAAATTTAATCATACCCGTTGGGCTGGGAATACTCGTATTTAAAACATCTTCAATACTGTTGATAGAATCTTTGTCATAAGACACTGCTATCTTATAATCGTTTCCGCTATCCGTAAAAGTATTGGATCTGTCCCCATTGATTGCTGTATATAATATGCCGGTTACAGCCTGGGCATTCAGCCCATAACTTAATGTTTTTTCTCTATCTATCGTAAGGATGGCCTGAGGAGCCCCTTCTGTAAAAGAGCTTTTAACTTCTTCAAAGCCATCTATTTGACCTATTTGCCCTACCAAATCATTGGATATTTCTCTTAAAGTTTCTATATCATCACCAAATATCTTAAAGTCAACTCCCGATGAGCTTCCTGAAATATTCATCATGGATGTGGAGATACTGGCCTTAGCTTCCGGTAAATCCTCTACTAAACCTCTTGTCTCCTCAGCTACTTCCACAATGCCCCTCTTCCTATCCTGAGGACTTCCTATATCCATATAGAGCATGGAGGTCCCGGATTCTTGATTTACTGTCATAATGCTTTGGACTTCAGGTATTTGATTAATTTTGTTTTCAAGCTCAGCAACGACTGCATTCATTTTATCCATATTATAATTATTAGGGAATTCCAAAGTCATGGTATACATACCCATGTCCGGATTTGGTATCATTTCAAAACCCATGGTAGGTATCAAGGAAAAACTGATGATGAGTATAATTACAGCTATGATAAGTGTTTTTTTACGATTATTCAGGGATTTTTTTAATACACGATTATACCTTATTTTAAGCTTCTCAAAGTACTTATTCCACAAATTAGATATAGACATCAATAAGGGTATTTTTGTCTCTGATTTCCCCAGTATCATGGATGCAAGCATAGGGACAACCGTTACTGCTATGAATAAGGAGGCCGATAAGGATAAGATGATGGTTAATGCTAAATCCTTGACCATGGCTCCCACCATGCCGGTGGCAACTAAAAGCATGGGTGCAAAAACTGCAATAGTCGTCAGCGTAGACGCTACAATTGCACTGGTAACCTCTGCTGTTCCATTTTGTGCGGCATCTTTTGGGTTTTCCCCAAGGGAAAATCTCCTGTAGATATTCTCCAAGACAACAATAGAGTTATCTACCAGCATCCCAACTCCTAGGGTTAAGCCCCCTAAAGAAATCATGTTCAATGTGGTGCCCGTCAGCTTCATTAAGACAAAAGTAAAAATAATGGATACAGGCATGGATAAAACGATGATGGATGTATCCTTAAGGACACCCAAAAATAGGAACACAATTAATGCGGCAATTAGACCTCCCAAAATAGCTGATGAAGCTACGGAGTCAATAGCAATGGTTATACTCTCCCCTGCATCATAAAAAACAAGGGGCGTAATGGTATCATTTTTTTCTGTAATTGCGGATAAAGTTTTTTGTATAGCCTCCGAAGTCTGTACCGTATTGGCTATCGATTGTTTATAGATAACTAGTTGAACGGCTGGTTTCCCGTCTTTAAAAATATAATCTGTGGCTTCCTTAATACCAAATTCTACACTGGCCACATCTTTTATATGTACTGTATTTCCCGAGGAGGTCCTAATCAGTAAATCCTCAATTTCTTTTAAATTTGTAAACTTCCCTGAGGCTCTGAGAGCTACTACCCCATTACCCCGATCTACTTGTCCTATAGGAAATGCACTGTTCTCCATCCTTAGTGCTGTTGTAATATCTGTAATCGTTCCTCCAAAATTCTCTAATCTAAGAGGATCGATTGTAATTTGTACTTCCTTCTCCATCTGACCCATCACTTGGACAGAGGCTACCCCGCGAGTTCTTTCAAATAAAGGAACAATTTCATCATTGAGTAGGCGCGCTAATTCGGTTTCTGTATAGTTACCTGATATCATCATAACGGTTTGCGGCATTTGGGATAAATCCATTTTCATGTAAAATGGCTCCCCTACACCCTCAGGCATGGCCCTGATGGCTGCCTCCGCTTTTTCTCTGACATCAATCATGGACAAAGAAGTATCTGTATCTTCCACAAATTTTAATACAATACTGGATAAATTGCTCGAAGAAGTAGAGCTGATCTCCTCTAAATCGCTGATACTTCGAAGGGATTCTTCCAATGGGCCTGTAACGATGCTTTCTATTTCTTCCGGCCCGGCTCCTACATAGGATACTCCAACCATGATATAGGGAATTTTCATTTCCGGTGTCAATTCAAGAGGTATCCCGCTTATGGAAGCCACTCCAAATATAATAACAATGAGCATGACCATCATTGTTGTTACCGGTCGCCTTATCGATATTTTAGTTATATTCAATTTGTAATCCCCCTTACTCTTCTATCTCTTTAACAAGGCTACCCTGCTTTACTTTATGATACCCTTCCACAATAATCCTATCGCTTTCCACTAGCCCTGATACTATCTCTATACTCTTTCTATTTTCGAGACCTGTTTCTACATACACTTCCTTCACGATACCTTCTTCAACAATATAGACATAGCAATCCATTCCAGTGTAATTTAAAAGCTCTTGGGGTATGAGAAGAACGTCCTCTTTTATGGTTGTTTTAAAGGTTACCTCAGCAAACATACCAGAATAGATTTTGTTATCTTGATTATCCACAATAATTTTAATATCGTATTTTGATGTCATTGGATTAGCCACCGGGCTAACGGCAGTAACACTTCCGGAAAACTGCCCCTCTTCCAAAGAACTTATTTTAATATCAACGGAATCGCCCACATGTATCTTCCCAACAATTTCTTCCGAAACACCTACTGTTAATTGAATCTTACTGAGGTCAGCGATTGTAAATGCAGGGCTACCTGGGGCCGCAAGATTTCCTTCTTTTATATAAACACCTCCCACAACTCCGCTTGCCGGACTTTTAACCGCTTTTTTATCCTTTGTATTGCCATAGCTTTCCATGGCTAAATTGTAACTGTTAGAAGCCGTGTTAAAGCCTATTTGAGCATTTTCAAAAAGGGACTTTGCCTGATCAAATTGAGCCTTAGATACAACACCTTCATTGTACATAGAGGTTATTTTTTCATAATTATCCTTGGCATCATTATAGCCAATCTCTGCAGATTCCTTTGCTTGTTTGACCTGAGTAATCTGTTGTTCAACCTGACTTAAATCATAATCTATCTCATAAAGGGTTGCCCCTTGTCTCACTTTATCACCAATATCGTAATATACCTTCGTAACCTTTCCCGGTAATTCCGGTATGACTTCGTTTTCAACAATCCCCTTAGCTTTCGTTGTAAAAGTATATTCCTCCGCTATGGTTCCTTTACTCACTTGTGCCGCTCTGATGGGAATAATTTGTTCTTTTGTTACTTCCATCTCCTTACCTGTCGGTGTCATGCACCCGGTTAATAAAAGAGCCCCTATTAAAACTACAGTCGTTGCAACCCTATTCAACTTCATTATCACTATCTCCTTTTGTACTTTTATGTATCCTACTTTAAATGCCAATAATGTCAAAATAATATCACTTACTCAGGCTTTCCCCTTGACAAGGGTAGTTTAATGGTGATGAGAAGCCCGCCATCAAGGTATTGGGCATTATAATCGCCTTTATATTCTTCTACGATATTAGCAACCACACTTAAGCCAAGACCAGTACTGCTGGTACTCCGGTTCCTAGCTTCGTCTTTTCTATAAAATTTTCTCCAGATATCCTCCAGCTCTTCATCGGTAAAAGGTTCTGATTTGTTGTAAGTTGTTATGATTACATATTGTTCATCACCCTTAGCCTCTATGATGACACCAGGAGCGGTGCTATATTTTATCGCATTTGTAATCAGGTTATTAATGATAAATTCAAGTCTAAATCTTTCTATAAATAAGGTTATATCTTCCTCGATTTTATAGTCTAAAGTTTTATTATACTGATTAAGGAGACTATGAAATTTATGATAATGTTCTTTTATCATCTCTGAAAGATTGATCCATTCAGCATGACTTTCAATATAGGCCCCATCCGCCTTTATCATCTCTAGAAGACGAGTCACCATATCCTCCATAATCATACTTTCATCGTAGATAGCTTTCTGATAATAATTTCTATCACCGATGCCATCGATGAGTGCCTCAGCATGACTTTTTATCACTGCTATAGGTGTTTTTAATTCGTGGGATACATCGGATATAAATTGTTTTTCTTTCTCTTTTTCCCTTTCAACCTTTTCAATTTGTTCCGTTAATAGCATATTATTGTTAGCAAGCAATTCTGTATAGAATTCAGTCTCTTTAGCCATCCTGGTGATTGTTTCATCCAATATAACGATTTCTTTAGGTCCTTTAATTCGATAGCCTAAATCAAAATCCCGATTTTTAATCTTCTCTGCTTTTATCCGAACCTTATCGATGGATTTTGTCACAACCTTGGCTCCGATGTAAGTAGCTATGCTCGATACCAAGGCTACCAGTATGGCCATCACTAAAAGGTTTCTTCTGAGAATGTTGACGATATTGGAAATGCGCATGGACTTAACAATAATTAAAGCATCTCCGTTGCTTAGTATATAATTGCTAATGATGGCTTTATCTTTGTCATTGGATGAAAAAGTGAAATAACTATTGCCTTCCCTTTTCAATATATCAATCACCTGATCTCCCTCTTGACCATAATTACTGATTATAGACCTGGATAGCTGATCCCATTCTGCATAATTTAAAACAAGTTTCGTATCATTGATCTCAATAAGGATATTACCGGTAATAAGACTGTTGTCCTCTCGAATTATCACAGGAAAACCCAATGTATTCATAGCCACATTATTCAGCAATAAAACAGTTTCTTCCTCGGGGATGCCGCTATAATAAGCATCATCAAATAATTTGGACATCTCTTTAAGATGAAAGGCTTCATCTTCTATCTGGGCGACACCTATATTAATATGGATAATATATCCGGAAATAATAATGGCAATCAAAATATAGGCTGAAAAACTTAAAAATATTAATTTCCTCATATTTTCACCTCAAAGGTATAGCCATATCCTCTGATTGATTTAATAGGTAAACTGTCCTTATCCATTTTCATCCTTAATCGTTTTACAAGGTTGTCGATGGCCCTGTCCGTACCTTGATAATCAACTCCCCAAACGTTATCGAGAATAGTCTGTCTTGATAAAGCAATATTCTTGTTCTTAATCATAAAGGTTAGAAAATCATATTCCTTTGATGTAATTTCGATCCTCTCTCCTTTATAAAAAATGTTTCTCTCTTCAAAGTTTATTTTAAAATCTTTATGTATGTAATTTTCATGATTATTTTTTTGTTCATCGTTGTCTCTCATTTCAAATAGCGATTTAATCTTTGCCATAAGAACCTTGACATTAAAAGGTTTGCTGACATAGTCGTTTGCACCTGTACTATATCCTCTTAAGTAATCCTCTTCTTCTGTCTTGGCTGTCACCATAATAATAAGAGTATCCGATGTTTCTCTTATCTTTTTACACAACTCATATCCGGTCATATGAGGAAGCATGATGTCCAAGATAATTAAATCTACCGGATGATGTTGAAATTGCTCTAATCCTTCCAAACCATCCTTAGCTTCTAATACTTCCCATCCATTGCTTATACAGTAATCCTTGATGACACGTCTAAGCTTTTCTTCATCTTCAACAATAAGAATTCTCTTAGCCATATTCCGCTCTCCTTATATTCCTCCTATTACTTAATCATTCTTAAGGCTTCAACTATGCTTGTAACACCATGAATTTTATCCTTATCTACTTTCAGCTTAAGATAGTTTTTATGCGGTAATATAATCTTATCAAAGCCCATACGAAGACTTTCATGAATCATTTTTTCAGCATTTTGCACCGGTCTTAATTCACCTGTCAATCCTATTTCACCAAAGGCTATCATCCTGTTAGAGGGTAACTTGATATTTTTGTAAGATGAATAGATGGCAATGGCAACTGCTAAATCTGTAGCAGTTCCTTCAGGCTTTATTCCCCCCACAATATTGATATAGATATCATAGTTAATTAAGCTGATACCTGTCTTTTTTTCTAATACTGCAATAATCATATTGAGCCGAGATGCATCAATACCGATAGAAGTTCTTCTTGCAAAGCCTACGTTAGCGGGAACAGCCAAGGCCTGAACCTCTAATAATATAGCCCTGCTCCCTTCAAAAACGGCGGTGGCAATGGATCCCTCATTGACACCATCAAGGCCCTCCAAAAAACTCTGAGAAAGGTTGTCAAATTCCGACAACCCATTCTCATTCATTTCAAAGGCACCAATTTCACTTGTGGTACCATACCTGTTTTTATAGGATCTTAAAATTCTTATTTCATGGTTCCTCTCCCCGGTAAAGTGAAGTACTGCATCCACCATATGCTCCATCGTTCTAGGACCTGCTAATTCACCAGATTTCGTTACATGTGCAATGATAAAGACGGGAATATTTCTTGTCTTAGCCATTCTAATGATTTGATTGGTACAATCTCTAACCTGGGATATG
Organism: uncultured Eubacteriales bacterium; assembly: GCA_964429195.1. GTDB lineage: Bacteria > Bacillota > Clostridia > Peptostreptococcales > JAAYPU01 > JBBAFM01. The sequence continues at coordinate 90,654 of CAYSBC010000001.1, forward strand.
GTTCCGGGAGCCGATGTGATTTCATCACTATATACCGTCTGAATAGAATCTACAATTAAAAAATCAGGCTCCAGGTTTTCTATGGCTACCAATATATTTTCTATGTTTGTTTCACAAAACAGCATCAACTTGTTGGATACAGCATGGATTCTATCGGCTCTTAATTTAATTTGCTCTTCCGATTCTTCACCGGTGACATAAAGTACCCCATGATCCTTATTCGCAATAGCAGCAGCAACTTGTAATATCAAAGTAGATTTGCCAATCCCCGGTTCACCGGATATCAAAACAACGGAACCTCTTACGAGACCACCGCCTAATACCCGGTTTAATTCTCCGATGCCTGTGTCCATTCTATGATAATGCTCAGATTGAACATCTTGGATTGGAATAGGCTTGCTTTTTTCACCACCGCCACCTGCTGCCTTGCTCTTTTTTACCTTCATCGGCCTTTCTTCAACCATAGTATTCCATTGCCCACAAATGCATTGACCCATCCATTTGGGGCTTTCATAACCACATTCCTGACATACAAATACTGTTTTAGGACTCATAGAATTCCTCTAGCTTTCCTTCTACTGTTTCTTCTTGCCTTTTGATAACTATATCCTTATCTTTCATATCTACAAGCATAGTTTGTCCATCCCTAATAGTTCCCTTAAGGAGTTCTTCTGCAAACTTATCTTCTATTAATCGTGTAATCAGCCTTTTTAGAGGTCTGGCTCCATATTTTTCATCATAACCTTCCTCCGCCAAATGAGATTTCACCTCATCTGTAACAACAATATCAATGTTCATTTCTTTGAGTTTAGCCGTCAATCCTTTGAGCAGAATATCAATGATGCTCAGGATATTTTCTTTATATAATGAATGGAAGACGATGACTTCATCAATCCGATTCAAGAGCTCAGGAGAGAAGGTCTTGGTAAGCTCATCCATCACATTTTCTTTCATCTTCTCGTAAGCTGTAATATGCTCATCAGCAGAGCTTGATGAAAATCCTAAGGTTCTTTGTTTCTTTATTCGCTGTGCGCCCACATTGGATGTCATGATAATAATTGTATTTTTAAAATCAACAACTTTACCCTTTGAGTCACTTAATCTCCCATCCTCTAGGATTTGCAGCAATATATTGAATACATCCGGATGCGCCTTTTCAATTTCATCCAGCAGTACAACAGAGTAAGGCTTTCTTCTCACCTTTTCAGTCAGCTGACCTCCGTTATCATGGCCAATATAGCCTGGAGGAGCCCCTATCAGTTTAGAAACAGAATGTTTTTCCATATACTCTGACATATCTACTCTGATGATGGCATTTTCATCGCCAAACATAGCCTCAGCTAAGGCCTTGGACAATTCTGTCTTACCAACACCCGTAGGTCCTAAGAATATAAAGGAACCTATCGGTCTTTTAGGATCCTTAAGTCCTACTCTAGCCCTTCTTATAGCCTTGGATACAGCTGAAACGGCATCTTCCTGGCCAATAATTCTTTCATGGAGTATATCTTCTATTTTCAATAATCTTTCCGATTCACTCTCGGCTAATTTATTGACCGGTATCCCTGTCCACTTGGATACTATCTCACCGATATCATGGGCATCTACAACTGCTTTTGTAAAACGGTCATGCTTCCAATCCTTTTCAGTTTCTTCTATCTGTTTTTGTAAATTCCTTTCGAGGTCACGAACATTTGCTGCCTCCTCATAATTTTGATTTTGGATGGCTCGTTCTTTCCTTTCAGACAGCTTGTTAAGCTCTTCTTTGAGCTCTAAAACACCTTTAGGTTTTACAAATGTAGACAATTGCTTGTTAGAGGATGCCTCATCAATTAAATCAACAGCTTTATCCGGTAAAAACCTATCTGTAATATAACGAGAGGACATATCCACAGCAGCTATAATAGCTTCCTCCGTAATCTTGACACGATGATGATTCTCATATCTCTCTTTTAATCCCTTTAATATTTGGATAGAGTTCTCTCTATCAGGTTCTTCTATAACAACCCGTTGTAATCTTCTTTCCAAAGCCGAGTCTTTCTCTATCCTTTTTCTATATTCATCAAAGGTAGTCGCTCCTATAAGCTGAATTTCGCCCCTGGCTAAGGCCGGCTTTAAAATATTGGACGCATCTATAGCACCTTCTGCCGCTCCTGCTCCTATGATAGTATGAATTTCATCAATGAATAATATGATATCCTTTGCTCTAACGACTTCATCAATGACCTTTTTTAATCTTTCTTCAAATTCTCCCCTAAATTTAGCACCTGCTAACATAGAAGACATTTCAATACTGATAATTTTTTTGTTTTGAAGATATTCATTGACATTTCCTTCAACAATCCTTTGAGCAAGACCTTCAGCAATAGCCGTTTTACCAACGCCGGGTTCTCCTACCAGACACGGGTTATTCTTAGTCCTGCGGTTAAGAATCTGGACAACCCTCTCGATTTCTGAATCCCTTCCTATGACAGGATCCACCTTACCCTCTCTAGCCAAAGCTGTTAGATCCTTACCATACTTCTCAACCATGCTGCTGCCTTCTTCTTCTTCTTGAAGCTCTTCATAGTCTTCGCTTTGCATAATCTCTCGGATTTCATTCATAAGCCCTTGTAAGTCAACGCTTAATTCCAATAAAACCTTCACACCTACGCCAGGACCTTCTGTAATAATGCCTATAAGCAAGTGCTCCGGTCCGATGATGCCATTACCGGCCTTTTTTGCATCCTTATAGGCTATATCGATGATTCGTGAAGTCCTTTGACTAAAGCCTAAAACTTTTCCATTGCCTCCATTACTTTTGCCAAGTAAATTGTTGATGGTCTCCCGAACATCCTGCTCTTCTACTCCAAAATTATATAAAGCTTCACAAGCTATACCTTCTTCTTCCCTGATTAAACCCAAAAGTAAATGTTCACTTCCAATTAGACTATGTCCTAACTTGATGGCCTCCTCTTGGGCGTAATTTAATACTCTTTTGGCGGCCGGAGAAAATTTTCCATACCATTCCATTTATAACACCTCCCTACAAATATGCGCTATTTCATAAAGGCCTTGCCCTATTATAAAAATTCCCTGATAACTTTTGCACGTCTTATAACTCTCTCTCTTGCATTCATGTTTTCTCCATAGAATATTTGCAACGCTGCCGGTTGAATATTATCCATCAAATTCCTAACCTTATCTCTTTCTATATGGTTTATTATCCCTAAATCGATACCAAGCAAAATATCCGATAACAACTTCATGCTTTCTTTATAATTCATCATCCTAGCATTTTTCAAGAGTCCATAAGATCTATAAATTTTATCTTCAACTAACATTCTATCTCTTTTTAGCAATTGTTCCCGTGCAGATTTTTCTTTTTCAATAATCTTTAATACCATATTTTCAACAGCTTCGATAACCTCTATCTCATTAAAACCTAATGTGATCTGATTCGAAACTTGAAATATATCTCCTAGATAGTCGGTTCCTTCGCCATAAACACCTCTTACTGCAAATCCCACCTTACTGACTGTATCGATTAAATTCTTTTCCTCACCTAAAGCCGTGATACCTGGAAGATGCATCATGACTGAAGCCCTCATTCCGGTGCCAATATTCGTCAAGCAAGATGTCAGATAGCCTAATCTTTCATTAAAAGCATATTCAAATCTATCCTCAATCATATCATCTATTTCACTAGCCCTTTTATAAGCCTCCCTTAAATCTAACCCAGGCTTAATGCATTGTATCCTGATATGATCCTCTTCGTTAATCATGATGCTTACTTCTTCACTTGGATCAACGATAATAGCTGAGTTTTCATAATGGTTGAGAAGCTCCATGCTCATGAGATGCTTCTCAACTCGCTTTTTTCTTTCTACTGCATCCATATCCCTCAATATATCCATCCTGAAGTTTTCAAAACCCTTTTGATGATGCACCATATCCACTATTTCAGCCAATTGAGCTTGGCTTTCTTCCCAAGTCAGTCTATTTGGAAAAGGGTATTTTTTTAAATTTCTTGCAAGCCTAATTCTACTGCTTAGAAGGATGCCTCCATCTTGGCTATTCATGATATTTACCCTCTAAAACACCTTCCTCGAGAGCCTTTATTTCATCTCGGATAATGGCTGCATCTTCAAATTCCTCAGTTTTAACCTTCTCACTGAGCTTATACTTGAGCAAGACAATTTCATTTCTTACCTTAAGTTCTTTTCCTCTTTTTTTAGGGAACTTCCCAACATGAATATTGTTCCCTTGTAAATTATTTATGATCATCATCAGGTTTTTTTCAAAACGACTGAAACATTCACTGCATCCTAGTTTTTCCGATTCCTTAAAATCCTTCATACTTAAACCACATTGAGGGCATTTCCATTCTGCATCTTTATCGTGTAAATCCTTCTGGCTTTGAATTGTATCGAATATATTGGTGACTATACTATCGATTGTATTATTCTTGCCAACCTCAATAACGATATTTTCATATATTCTTGCACATTCTTCACATAAATTCATGGTGGTCTTTTCCCCACCTACTATTTTAACGATGTGAAATTTAGCCTTATTTTGTTTACATTTTTCGCATAACATGTGAAACCCTCCTTTCATATTTCTATTCTATGTTGAACAATTTGTCTTCTATTCCATATCAGCTAATGCAAGCATCATATTTTTTAAGATACTGGCCCTTAATTCATTTTTTATGTTGATAGGGCTTTGGATAGATCTATCACTTACAGCAGCTCTCATAATTTCCCCTTCTGTGTAGGATATTATTTCCCTTTCATAGAGCATCTCAATAATCTGAATAGCCTTAGACCTTCCTATATTATTCCCTACCTCAGCCATTAAACCTTCAATATATTGATCATTCGTCATATCCTTTTGGATAATTTTAATAGATCCTCCCCCGCCTCTTCTGCTTTCTATGACATATCCCTTGTCAATTGAAAATCTTGTCGTAAGAACATAATTGATTTGAGATGGGGCACATTTAAAATAATTGGCTAATTCATTCCTCTGTATTTCTATGGCCTGATCATCAGCATCGACTAAGAGGTCCTTAATAAATAACTCTATGATGTCACTTATATTAGCCACCTTTATCACTCCTTAGACTTTCTTTGACTTTAATTGTAAATCATATTTCTTTATTTGTAAATACCCAATTTATTATTATTATATCTATTTCTTCATATTTTACCAAAAAGCCGTGAAGACAATGCTGCAATAAAATAACCTTCTATGATATTAT
>CAYSBC010000002.1:0-76182 GCA_964429195.1 uncultured Eubacteriales bacterium
CCTCCAGCACTAATACTTTGTAACATCTGACGTTAATTCGGGTGACGGCTTTTCGGTCGGCAATAATGTGCGGAGTTGCGCATGCATTGGATTAAATTTATTTGTACGGATTTGTATACGTTTTCCGAGGCGAGAAGCAAGATTGTAAGCAAAATCTGAACAGGCATCCTTATCATATAGCTGGATAGTGCTCATATGCATAACTTCAACAGCTTGTCGTTCCAAGATTGCAGATCGCATTGCATCTTTCCCTTGCTTCAATGGGCTATTATGAAAAGTGAAGCTATCATATTCAACGGCCACCCTTGCCGACTTATAATATAAATCAGCAAAACACCGTTTCTGACCCATGCTCTTGTCTGCTTTATCCTTGAACTTGATTTCATGATTGAAAACTACACCGCTCAGTCCGTAGCCTCCCAAAGCGTTTGGCAAGGTCAGAATCATGTATGCTATGGATTCCATAATCGAGGCAGAGCCATTCTCAATATATTTTAATGCTCGTAAAGCTTTGCGGTGTCCATAGTGACCCTGAGTTTTTTCAAGGAAAATCTTCAATTTTAGTTTTGTCATAATTGCCTTTGAGGGTATGCCTGGTGGGTGGGAACAAAGCTGCAATCCAAGCAATATTAGCCGATGGATATCTAATTCCCGCGCAAGCTGAAGGAATACAAGCTCTGGTGATGCGACCTTTCTCCCATTTCTTAATACAATTGCACCAGTAGGTAGCTTAAGCTCACACAAGTGGATTGTTTTCCCTTTTCTAGTGTATCTAGCACTTTGTTGTGAAACAGTAAAATCAAGCTTGCTTGTTCTATCCACTACAGAATCATGCACATTTTCAATATATGGGATATTCCAATCGGCAGCAGCTGAAATGTGACTTAAATACTTTTTCATATGGAAATTATACTTGAGTTCTCTCCCAGTTTCAACAATAATTATGGTTATTTTACCATTTATGTATTAATTTTACTATTATGGTTCTTCTTCAGATTCTGCTTTAAGCTTTTGGCTTAAAAATGAGCAAATTATCAACTAGTGTGTTGATTTTTCGGAATAAAATGTAATTAAAGACCAAATATGTTCAAAATTTCAAGTAGTGTGTGGTTTTCTGAAAATAAACCACACACTACTTGAAATTTTGCTCGCCAAACCCCGAATTACTTAAAATGTAGGCAAAGGTATGACAAATGTCATACCTTTGCCTCATCTTTATTTTAACAGGGGCGAAGCTCCGCTTCGCCCTACATTTTGATACTTTTGCTATCGAATCAGAACCTCGCCCATGCTCCCTTAATTCGATTGGTCTTTGTTGCTAATGGCCGCCTGTTCCGCGGCAATCAAATAGGACCAATCTCACTTTTTTCACATTATGGAACACTCCGTGTAAATGCAGCAATATCTGTACATTATAACTTTTTTACTTGTTCAGCAGCCAGTCCTCAATTTTGATTACCACAATTCCATCATAATTACCTTTGACAGAGCTTTTACTGTACAGAACCGTCTTAGGGTAATTATCCCGAACCTCAAGTAACGAGCCAAATTCCCGCTCTATGGTTTTCTCACCCTCAAGCAAATAACAAACCTGAAAATACTCCTTGTTGCCATTCTTTTCAGCAACAAAATCAATGCATAATTTTCTTTACTGCCTTGTTATCAAGTTATATATTACCTGTGCCATTTCTGCTCGTGTAGTGATACTTCGTGGCATAATCCTACCTGAACTTCCTTTAACAACACTGGCCTTTGCCAAGATAATTACAGCTTCTCTTGCCCAATCATCTATCTCATCTTTGTCTAAAAAATCAAAGTCCTCGCTTGAATGAGTCTGAGTACTGCCTATACTATTTTCATCTGTTAAATCTACCGGAGTTGGTAATTGGTTAAGAGCCGCTAATATGTTATATATCAGTGTAAACATTTCCTGTCGGGTAATTTCCTTCTCTGGCGCAAACATATTATTTCCTACTCCCCTGGCAATACCAAATCGCTTCGCAGTCGCTAAGTAGCCTGTGTACCAAGTGTTGCCCGCATCTGTAAAGTTGTCTGCTTGATTCTTATCTGGCTCTAAACCATATGCCCTCATTATCATCGTAATGAATTGACCACGAGTTAATTTCATATCAGGGCTGTAATTATTATTTCCTGCGCCTGTGGTAATTCCTCTATTAGCTATAAAGCTTACTGCTGTGCTATACCAAGCGGTAGTCGGCACATCGTTAAATTCCACCTGGTTATAGGCTACTGCAAAATCGCTGAAATGTGTTGTGCTAAAGCTTACTGCGCTATCAGACTGCCTGTACCAGCTGTCTGGAATTGCAGACACATTGCCATTTTCGTCAATATACCATATAAGGATGCCCTCCGGTTTTTCCAACTCTTCTGCTGCCGGTGTATAAGGAAGCAATACTTTAACTAGCGCCTGTGGGTTATTCCAATTGATTCTCACTCCATCTACTTTCAGCATAAGCTGAATCATTGGTCTGTTTCCAGTGGCATTTTGAAGCTCTGCCGGCAGTCTGGACTTATCCCCAAATGACATTGTGATTCCAACTGTTTTTCCACTAATGTTATTCGTATTTTCTAACATATTAGCTGGTATGATGATATTACCCATGGCTGTATTGATGGTCAATGTGGCCTTGCTTGATGAAGCAAGTATATCCCCCTGAAAATTAAAGGTATAAAAATTAACATTTGGTATATGTGGAATCTCAATTACAGCATTTTGGTTATTGCTAAAAAGTTCATTTGCCAACCAGCCTAGATCTAGGGTTGCTTTTTCACCTTCAACAATCACTGCTACTTTCTTGTTAACATTCCCAAGATGCAAACTTCCTTCATACTGATAATCACTTAAAGGCTCATCTCCTTGGTTATTTGTCGGAGTGCTGCCGCTATCGCCCGGATCTTCCGGAACATCTGCAGTGTTGACAGTGGTGAATGCGAATGAATATTCCTCCTGCTGTACTTCTCCCTTGTCATTGATGACTGAGCCTCTGGGAGCCGCCAGCTTGTATGTTGTATTTCTGTTTAAAACTCCGGTCGGTTGGATGTATATCCATTCGTCATTAATGGATGCCTTCGCCGGGATTTTCTTCTGATCAGGCCCATAAATGGCAATGTCATCAAAGGCCGGCCCTTTCTCAGCCTTCTGATTTATTTGCAGCCTTACATCCGCATTTAACGGTATATTATCCGTCCCTTCTCCAGGGTAGGCAAATATCACTTCCGGACTCCCTAGCGTCGTGGTGAAACTCATACTGTAATCCTCATCCATTGTATGCCCATAGGAATCGCCCAGAGCTTTCGCAGGTATTGTAACCGTGTATCGTGTATTGAATTTCAAATCATCCAGAGGAGTTAAAGTCAACATATCCCCATTGAGCGTTTTATCGGTGTCAATGATATTAAGGTCTTCATCTTCCAGGGCGATCTGTTCAAACCCTGTTCCCTTTTCAACATTCATATTGAAATACAATGTTGTTGCATCGTGAATACCTACCTTAGAATCGCCCTGACCCGGGTTGGTGGCTGTCACAATAATAGATTCGGGCTTAAGCTCAAACTGCCTAATATTGTTTTCTACAGAATTCTCTCTTACATTCTCGGGAACCACAATGCAAAGGTTGATAACAGTACTCCCGTTTTCGTCCTTGTCTAGATTCCCGGATGAAATGAGGAATTCAACTTTAGTTTCCTCACCCGGCCTTAACTCTTGTACCGGTATTGTGTCAAGAACTTGTCCGCTCAAGACATGCTCCAGCTGCACATTCATTTCTTTAAGGGTCTTGCTTCCTTTATTGACTAGTGTGGCTTCCACCAGATAATCATCCCACGCAACGTTTTTGACCTTCAGGTCGGTTATGGCAACATCGGCAGCTAAAATCTTTAGATTTAGCATTTTCTTTTCCGGATTAATTTCATTTGCGCCATGGGATCGAATAACGGCGTAAAGATCATATGCATCTTTTTCTTCAGGGCCTACCAGCCATTCTATTCCGACCGGAACAGACAAACGAGCAGGTATGACCTTTTCCACTCCAGTCGAGCCTATCAATACTCCCCCAGCCTCCGGGTTACCTTCATATAGGTCAACAGCCGCATTTTCGGCAAAGTCTCCATTGTTGCCCACCTTCACAAATGCGGTGGCCACCGTGTCAGGAAATGGGATTTCCTGTAACAGATTTAGTCCGTATTCTCCATCAAATCCAATGTCATGGATGGGTGTATATGTCAGCATACAAAGGTCAACTTTATTACTGATATTTTTATGTTCAACACCATCAATGGCCTCGGTAATTATTTGCGCCCGTGTATGGGCGATTTTAAGCTTCCCGTCCTCAGTGAATACAGGAGCGATATCTTTTGTGTATCCTTCAGTTTCGCCAAGGGCTATATCCCCACCCCAAACACCGTTTTCTATATCGTAGAAGAATGCAGCCAGTCCATTCATACCACCTTCACCGACCTTTTTATAAACAAGCGCAATTTGTGGTTTTGGCCCATTCATTACAGCAAGCTCATAATCAGCAGGAACATTTTGCAAAGATTCTCCGGTCATGATTTCTTGGTTTAGTCCATTTCTATACATTACATTTCCATCCTGAATCCAGGTGATGAACCATTCACCATTTATAAGGACGGCTCTAGGGCCGGAATCATTGGCCTGGTTATCGGTAAGGCGTACGGCTTCGCCCCATGTACCTCCATTGTATATTTTGGCAAATACCTCCCGGTCATCTTGGGTGGACAGATCACTATCCATGTCAAGAACATACAGCAACAGCCCTTCTTCTCCCGACACATACAAGCTAGAGTCCAGTACCACAGGCAAGGCCCCTTCAATCTCTGAAGGCTCACTCCAGGTATTTCCGTCCCAAAACGAAAAGTATAAACTGTCACTATCCTTAGATGCTAAGTATTCATCGGTATCCGAACCGAGAGAAAAGCTCAATCCCTCTGATTTTGTCCACACCAGAAGTGCGTTATCTCTGTTTGCTGCCAGCCTTGGGGAATGGTCGAACTTATCATCATTGGTCAGCGTTAAGAGATTTGGGCTGCCGGTTTCAGAGTTGTAAACACTTTCTGTAACAGTTATTTCGGAGTTTTGGATAAGGGCTCCCAGCCCATCTTCTTCGCTAACCGCTTGTTTTATATTATGCCATGCTAAAAGCATTCCGTTTCCTGTTGATGCCATTGCAGGGCTAAAATCTGCGGTTTCATCCTGTCCGAACCATTGAGGAGAGCTCCATGAACCGTCCCTAAATATAGAATATCTCAATTGAGTCCGATTTGAGTCGGAGCGTTCCGGATTATCATCGTTCCAGACCAACCAAAGCTCATCACCGTTTTGAACCAACTCAGTATCGGCATCCGGATAGATGTTTTCCATCATGACGCTTGTTTGAGGATTGCCTTCACTTCCTGCTGCCCTCAAAAGGCCTCTCATCCTTGTCTGGCTTCCGGCCATCCAAACAGACTCCCGATCCAGGTTATTCCTAGGCATTGGCTGGAGTCCTGAGTCATTAACGTCTGAGGCTTCATCCTCATCAGTACTTTTCATAGTTCTCATAAAGGTAACCTTTTCCCTGCCGTTGTCCCAATGTTCCGATACCAGACTTTTACTGTAAAGTGTTTTGCTATAAAGCATGAAATTTCCTACTATACCGGTATCGACATTCAAACCTACCCCTATATATCCTGTGGGAATGTGAATATCTGCAGGGATGTATGCATCTAAATAGCCCGTTACATTGACCCAATCAGCCCCAAACACTATAGAAGCGGTGGCATTAGGTGTTATTCTGATAATGCCACTATATACTCTGGCATTTGGATCATTTTTATCTATTCTGAGTTGTGTCCTGATATCAAGTCCCATTGACAGCCGAGTATCAATGCCAACATCAATGACAGGAATCTTATACCCTCTCGTCCAGGTATATTTTCCGTTTGCACTCATATTAATCAATGAATAATATAGTTTCCAATCCTTTTCGCTCATATCATAATTGAGCTCAAGTCTTCCATCAATTGCGGCACTAACTTCATAGCCTGCGGAAACGACCTTTTTCAATTTTTTAACTTTTGACTCGGTGCTTTTTGTTTCCCCATAGCCGGCTTCTCCGCTAAAACTCAAATTAACTTCATAACTTCCATACTGGTTAGGAGCAATTTCACCGATAAAGCGGGGGATGTCATTGTTAAAACCAAAATTCCCTCCGCTCAAAAGAGGTACACCATCAAGAAGTGAGATTGTGCCCCCGACCACCGAATTTAGAGCCGCAGGCGCCGACAGGCAATATACTCCGTCAACAAAACTGATATCCAACCCTTTGGTTATTCCAATTGAAGGGCGCGGAAACATCCACGCACTTGCATAATACCAGGGAGATCTGAAGCCTTCTTTTGAAACCATACGGAACATTAACCTCTCTCCCCCTCGGAAGTCTATGCCGGGATTAAATGTGAATTCCGGCTTGGAGGATTTAATGCTAACCCTGTCCGAATCCGTTTTAAACTCGTAATATCCCGGTTCAAAGACGTCCCAGTTTCCATCGGCTTTAAAAGTTGCGGGTCCTACATCCACACCTTCGACAAAGGCCGGCCTGCCCTTAAATTCCACACTTTCTATGGTGACATTGTTTATCCCGGGTCTTGATACAAACCCTCGCACTAGCTTAGGCGCATAAATCAGTCCCCCGACTGTTATCCGCTCCTCATCAAGGGCCCACCCTTTAATTTGAATGGTATAGGCCTGACCTACATTAAACTCCTCTTTAACAACATAGGCATAATAGCCCACATCACTTTGCCACTCCTTTATGGCAGTCTTTTTAACGCCATTTATTATGATATCTAAATAATCGGCCTCTTCAAAAGGTTCTCTTGAATATGTTTTATTATCTAATAACCGTATCCTGAACGGCCCGGTAAGATCAAATCCCTGTATTATAACAGGTTCTCTGACAGCTCTTACTTCGTTCTTACCTTCATAGGTGAAAACCAGTTCATAGGTGCCTTGATATAGTGTGCTTGGTGTGAAGGAAAAAACATAAGCACTGTCTCCGCTTCCTGAGGTTATAGTGCCATAATCCCTTTGCAATACACCACTTTTATACAGCTGCACATTGATGATTTTTCCGGGAACATTTTGTCCTTCGTATTCAAGCCTTGCTTTATAGGTCAGTGTGGGTGCTCCCTTCGTGATATTAAGGACATTGCTTCCGTTCCGGCTGACCTTAATATCTAAATCGTAGGACAGTTCTTCTTCCACCGTCACCGTTCGTGAAAATTCGTATGAAAAACCTTTATTATCCTTGACGTTAAGAACCACATGATAATCACCCGCTTGATTGAAGGTATGAAAAGCGTTTTTTCCGCTTGCCCTACTTCGGTCTCCGAAATCCCATTCATATGAAACTATTTCATATTTTTCTGATTTAAAGGCGGCTTCTACAATACTTGCATCAAAAGTGAGAGGCATATTCATAAACCAGATGGAAGGAAAATTGAGAATGTCAGGATCAGGATTTAATTTCGCCGCAGTAGTGAACTTAAACCTGAAAGTATCGCTGCTTTCGCCTTTCTCATCTAGAAATGCTCCGCCGGGAATATGCACAGTATAGTTATTTGCCTGCTCAAGATCAGAAGCAGGGGTTAAAATGGCTTTATCACCCCTTATTTCTGCCTGAAAAGCTACCGGATAACCCTGGGGGTTCAAGAGCTTGATGTCGTCAAATGCACTGCCTTTGTTTACAGCAGATGAAAACCCAATTTCAACTGGCTGATTGATTGGGTGGGCCGTCTTTTTATCATGAAAATTAGGCAATGTATCGCGTATTTTCAGCGCATTTTTGCCCGTTTTAAAGTGCAGTGCAAACTCTAAAGCAGATGGATTTTCCAATGAATCATAGAGGCCTGAAAGGGTATATTCATAATTTGCATACAGCGGAAAAATCGGAATGATAAGAACACCTTTATTCGAATCATCTATATTCCTGATGGTTGTATACCATTCTCTGCCTAAATTATCTGTCAGCGTGAGCTTGCAATCTTCGGCTTTTATTGGTTTTGAGAAATATACCTCCATACTCGGGTTAACATCTATGCCAGTTTGATTATTTTGAGGATATGTGCCTGTTATTGCAGGCTTTTCAAAAGTATCCTCAGTCCTGAAACGAATAGTTTTCTCTGTGTTTTCATTAAAGAACCTGTCCTGAACAACACCTGAGGGTATATGGATTTCATATACCGTCCCGTGCTCCATCGAATCTTCGCCTAGACTCAAGGTTACTTTGTCATCGTTTAGAACAGGAGTGAATGCCACTACCTTGCCTGCAGAGGTGCGCAGCAATATATTTGAAAATTTCTTACCTTTGGCCAAAGCTTCATGATTAAAGCCGAATGATATCTCTTTAATGTCGATGGAAACTTCCTTTTCTCTGTCCTGAGGATTGGAATCTGCCACTTCAATTTTTTCTTTGAGCCTCTCTTCTACATCAAAACTCAACTCAAAATAATCTGAAGGATTGCCCGAAATATCTGTAACCGCTCCCGCAGGAACAATCAGCTTATTTTGTCCAGAATACATATAGTCCATAGTTGCTATAATAAGGTTGTTTTTATCTATTGCGGCAGAAATCCTTGTTTCATATTTTGCTTGAAGTACACAGCCAAAATTATAGTCTCCGGATGAAATCTGTTTCCCTGGTTTTATTTCTTCATCAAAACTTATGATAATCTCTTGTGTATCCCACGAAACTCCAGTGCTCTTATTAGCCGGAGAGGTGGCTATTATCTTTGGGGGTTCGATATCAGGTATTGCCAATACAGTATAAGTGAATGTCTTGCTTTCACTCACACTTCCTTTTGATAAAGTGGCCGTAAGAGTCACAGTTTTGTGCCCTTCCGAGTATTCAGGCCTGGCGACTGCTCCTGTGTCTGATATGGTCATAGGGGTATCCGAATCCCATATAATTTCACAGCCGTTAGGCACTTCTTTAGGAAGATTCAGCATTTCTATAATTGCATACTGTGAGAGATTTTGAGCCAAAGTCCTGTAAATATTAAGCCATTCTTTATCTGCAGCTACTACCTCGGCATCGGTAGGTTCCACTGTCTTGACCGTAAGTATAAAGGTTTTTTGAGCAGACTCGGCCCCTTTTTTTATGATGGCCGTAAGTGTGACTGTCTTCTCTCCCTGAGAGAATTGAGGCCGGTTCACTGTTCCGTCAGCATGGATAAAATTTTTGTTTGATGATTCCCAGCTTATAGAAGAACCATTGGGACCAACATCCAGAAGTCTTAGATTCTTCGTAATACTTCCCGCATTGCTGTTCCCGTTTAGTATTTCTCCTTCGGTCAACCATGCGCTATCGGCGTTCACAGCTTCTGCATCTGTAGAATCTATAGCTTTTACCTTCAAGGTAAACGACTTCTCCAATTCTATCACACCGTATTTTATGGTTGCTGTTAGAATGGCTTCCTTATCCCCCTCTATGAATTCAGGTCTGGTCACTTTTCCATCTGAGGTCACCAATTCTTCATTTGAGGAATTCCAGCTTATAGCACTTCCCTTAGGACCAACTGAGTACAATTCCAAATCTCCGGTTATGTTTTCAGTTGAAGTGTTGCCGTCTAATATTTTATCAACTGTCAGCCAGTCTTTGTCATAAGTTGCAAGTGATTCATCGGGCACCTTAATTGTAATATTAAAAGTCTTTTCCCTGGTTTCAGAGCCGATAGACATGCTTGCTGTCAGCATAATCGCTTGATTTCCTGCATCCGCCGAAGGGAAAACAACTGTTCCATCAGCCCTATTCACATGAGCATTATCCGAGCTCCAATTTATATTGCTCCCACTGGGCCCGGTAACAGGCAGATAGAGGCTTTTTACAATATTATCAGGGTCACTGTTGCCGTTAAGCACTAACTCATCTGATAGCCAATCATAATCATAATCAATCTTGTCCTTGTCGGACAAAGCTAAATACACATCAATAGTTGCAATTGCACCTCCAGGTGTTATTGCTTTTACAACCGCCGTACCGGTTTGAAGCGCACTTAAAGAAACAGACGCCTGTCCCTCTTCATTGGTAGTTTCTGATAATGAATCCAAGGTTCCAAAGGAAGTGGAAAAGTCTACAGCCACGCCTGACATAGGACCGCCGCTATCTCTGATGAATGCGGTCACTATACTGGATGCACTTCCTGTTTGAGGATCGGCGGAAAGTGTAATATTGGATAAATCAGTAAAGATATAAGGCCCAAATTCAATAGGCACCGAATCATTTTTTAGGTACCAGTTGATAATTTCAGCGGTATCAGTACCTTCCCCAGAATTTATAAAGCCTGCATAGACCTCGCTAGCATCGGTACTGGAGTCAGTTCCTGTACTTGCGAGAAGGTTCCCAAGATCAAGGCCCTCCAATTTTAACAAAACATTATGGGGTCTATAACTAAGGTCCTCATCGGAATAATGTACTTCAAGTACTTTAGAAGCCCCATTGTACTCAATCCAAACCGTACACCATGCGGGCAGGTAGACACTTTGTATTTCAGTTGAATATAAATTATAACCGTTATAATATACTTCCCCGTACATAGATGAATCATTGGGTGCAATAAGTTTGATTCTCAAACCCTGCTCATCAGAATTATTCCGGGGCTTCAGAGCAAATGTAATACCATTGTAATCGCTGGTTTTGGGATAAAGAAGAAATGTGAATGATGTGGAAAATGACATATCCTCGCCTAATCGGATCTTGTTTTCGGTAAAAACACTGCCTTCCGGGTCTTCGTCTCGGCTTTTGAGCTTAAGCCCTTGGACGGACTTTCCATCCCTGTCTGTAGTATCGACAACAGCAACTTCTCCGCTGAATCGGAGACGGTCAGTATTGCTGAAATCGGCATAGTTTATTGCAAGAGGAAATTCTTCGGTAGGTGTAACAGTAAGCTCGAAAACTTTAGTATCAGAAATAGTTTCTCCATATCCTTCATAAAGTACAGTCGCTGTTAGAATTACCGGCACGCTTTCCTGTCCCTTTGCGGGTCTGGTAACTGTACCATCGCCGGAAATTACATCCGGATTTGATGATTGCCAAAATATCGTGCAGTCACCTATTACCATATCCCTCCAGAACTGATTTTTATATTCTGTTGGTAGGTTGAGTCTTCTCTTTACATCTTCTCGAATGTTGCCATTTAATATCCGATCATCTGTTAATTTACTCATAACATAGGGAACATAGTCACTCACCTCAGGGGGATAAGGCCTGACCTCTAATTCGAATATCTTATCAAGTGATACATCGCCCTTGGATATGGTTGCAGTAAGGGTTACCGGTACTGATCCAAAGGCATATGAGAAGGGAGGTTGGGTCACTTTTCCGTCTGCACCAATCCAATCCGGATTCGAAGAAACCCAGCTGATGTTGCTGCCATTGGTACCTTCTGTAGGCAGATTCATATTGGATACGATATTATCAGGGTAAGAACCGTAAAGTATAACATCATCCGTCAGCCATTCATAATCAGTATGTACTGATGCTTCATCCAGTGTAGGTTCAAGACAGTTTACCTCGATATTGAAAGTTTTTACAATGTTATCTTCTCCGCTGGTCAATGTAGCTGTAAGCATTAAGTCTTTATTACCTTCGAAATATTGAGGTCTATGTACTGTTCCGTTAGGCTCAATTACTGATTCGTCAGGTGAAACCCAGGTAATGGTGCTTCCATTTTCACCAATCTCCGGTAAATAAAGATTATCGGTAATATTGTAATATAGGATACCCCAATCGCCAAAATCAAGCACTTTAAAGTCATTTGCCTTAAAAACCAGATTAGGTGCCAGCCATGTTGCATCAAGCGTCACAATATCTGCATCAGAATATACAGCCTCGGTCACCGACATTAAGCCCGTATCTGAGGAAAGACCTGCTTCCGACTGAGGATTTGGTATGCTGTTTTCAGCAGCATACACTCTGCCTGAACTTGTAGGATATTGGATTGGTAATCCTGTTAAGATCAAAATGAATACAAGAATAAAACTGACTATCATACGAAACTTTTTCATAATACCTTCTCCTCCAAAGATCGCGTTAGTGTTAATCTATTTCAAAATTTAGATTACTTTGATAATTGGAGCTATTTGCTCTTGATTCCCTCAATCAGCAATTTGCAATGAATTATCGCATTCTCTCTCAAATCAAAGTCAGGATAATGCACACACCATTCATAGCTAACGCCCCGCATCGCCATTACAAAATGCCGAGAGAGCGTTTCGGCCTCTATAGAAGAGATGAATTCTCCACTGTGAATACCTTTTTCAAAAACGTTGTAGACCAACGCGTAAAGCTCTCGTCCGTATCCTTTTATCGCTTCGGTACCTTCCGTTCCAGAAAGCAGCATCTGATAAATCTTGGCCATGTTTTTATAGCCGAAAGTATTGGTAAGCGTATCTGCAATTTTTTCTGCTAAAGAAAGCAGTGCCTGCGAAGCCGGCATTTCAATAGGCAGCGACTCTAAAAATGCTTTGTAATCCATATCGGCCTTTGCGGCATGGTCTGCAATCAAAATAGCAATCAGCGCATCCTTTGAGTCATAGTGTACATAAAAAGCACCTTTTGTAATACCAGCCTCTTCAGTGATATCCTCCACGTTAACATCGGAAAAATTACGCTCTTTATACAGCCTTTCCGCAATCTCATACAGTCTTTTTTTTGTTTCTGCGCCCTGCGCCTTCCTCTTGTCGAATTTTTTCTCCTTCATATTTTCCACTCCATTTTTGATTTTCGTCCGGAAATTAGGTATAATGAATTGGGTTAATGAACAAGTTCACTAAACTTGGTTTCTAACTTAAAGTATAGCACCTGTCCGTTTTAATTTCAACTAACAAACTACTGAAAAATGCTTCTGTGTTTTAATACACATTATATAAGAATTTAAAAAGCCCTTTTGTGAAATTTCGTGTCTTTCGTGGTTTCCATCTCCTCAATTTCTGATGCATTTTCCTGCTAATATCCATTCTATCATGCAATTACCATGACTATAATAAGCAAAAAAGATACTGCACCATACTTGAAATGCAATACCTTTTTTTAGCTGATAGTCTCGCTAAACAGAACTATCATTTCCCGATATATATCTAAAATTTTATATATACATCTTATTTAAACTGCTGAACGTCGTCAATTAACGTTCAAAACGTATTTGTGCCTGGGCTGCGGCAAGCCTTGCTATCGGAACTCTAAAGGGTGAACAAGAAACATAATCCAATCCTATTCGATGGCAAAACTCAATCGTCGTTGGATCTCCGCCATGCTCTCCACAAATGCCAAGCTTAATATCAGGTCTTCCCTTCTTACCCAGCTCTATAGCAAACTCCATGAGCCTTCCAACTCCCTCTTGATCCAATCTTTCGAAGGGGTCTTTTTCAAGAATTTTCTTGTCTGTATAATCCTTGATAAATTTGCCCGCATCATCTCTTGAAAAGCCAAAGGTCATTTGAGTTAAGTCATTGGTTCCAAAGGAGAAAAATTCAGCATGCTTAGCTATCTTATCGGCCACTAAGGTTGCCCTTGGTACTTCAATCATGGTGCCGATTTGATAATCAACCGCTACGTCCGCTTCACTTAAAACTGCATTAATCTTATTCAGTAAAACATTTTTAACATAAACAATTTCTTCTTCACTTCCTATAAGAGGAATCATGATTTCGGGTTTGATATCCATGTTTTCATTTGATTTCACTTCAATCGCTGCTCTTATAATCGCTTCCACTTGCATTTCATAAATCTCTGGATAAGTAATGGCTAGACGGCAACCCCTGTGACCCAGCATTGGATTCACTTCTCTTAAGTTAACGATGACTTGGTTTAATTGGGCAACATCCATACCCATTGCTTCAGCCAATTCAATCATATCTTTTTCCTGCTCCGGTAAAAATTCGTGTAAAGGTGGGTCAAGGAGCCTGATGGTAACAGGTCTTTCGCCCATGGCCTTGTAAATGCCAACGAAATCATTCTTTTGGTAAGGCAATAATTTTTGAAGAGCTTCCACCCTCTTTTCCTTGCTTTGAGCCATGATCATTTGTCTTACAATAAAAATACGCTCTTCATGGAAAAACATGTGCTCTGTTCTGCAAAGACCGATACCCTCTGCACCAAAGCTGACGGCATTTAAAGCATCCTTTGGTGTATCCGCATTCGTTCGCACCTTCAGCCTTCTTACTTCATCCGCCCATTGCATAATCTTTTGAAAATCCTCTGTCATTTCAACACTGGCTGTTGGAACAATGCCTTGGTAGATGGTTCCTGTATTCCCATCTAAAGAAATATAATCACCCTCATGGAAGGTTAGATTACCTACTTTGAACATCTTTTTCGATTCAAAAACTTGTATTTCTTCACAGCCTGCAACACAACATTTACCCATGCCTCTTGCAACAACTGCTGCGTGGGAGGTCATACCGCCCCTTGCCGTAACGATACCTTCTGCAGCTACCATGCCCTCTATATCCTCAGGGGATGTCTCCAGACGAACCAGAATAGTTTTTTCACCTTTATGTGTAGCCTCTACAGCATCCTTTGGCGTGAAATACACTTTGCCAACTGCTGCTCCCGGAGAAGCTGGTAAACCTTTGGCTATTTTAGTCGCTCTTGCTAATGCCTCCGCATCAAAGGTCGGATGTAATAATTGGTCCAGTTGTGCCGGCTCTATTCGCATCAGAGCAGTTTCTTTGTCAATCACGTTATTTTCAACCAGGTCAACGGCAATTTTCAAACTTGCTCTCGCTGTTCTTTTTCCATTTCTGGTTTGCAACATATAAAGCTTCCCTTTTTCAATGGTAAACTCGATATCCTGCATATCTTTATAATGACCTTCTAAGAGCTCTGTTATCTTCATAAATTCATCATACACATTCGGCATAATTTCTTGTAATCGATCAATGGAGTAAGGGGTTCTTATGCCGGCGACCACGTCTTCGCCCTGTGCATTCATGAGAAATTCACCAAACACCTTATGTTCACCTGTGGATGGATTTCGTGTAAAAGCAACACCTGTTCCGGAAGTCTCTCCCATGTTTCCGAAGGCCATGGATTGAACATTGACAGCTGTACCGTAATAATCGGGAATATCATTGAGTTGCCTGTATATAATGGCTCTTGCATTGTGCCAAGAATCAAAAACGGCCTTTACAGCAAGAATCAATTGTTCCTTTGGATCCTGAGGGAATTCTTTTTTCGAATCAATATAAACTAGTCTTTTGTATTTCTCAATAATTTTTTTAATACCGTCAACGCTTAAATCCGTGTCTTGTTGAATGCCCTGAGACTCTTTTTCCTCATCAAAAATAGTGTCAAATTTATATTTTGGAATTTCCAGTACAACATCACCAAACATTTGAATAAAGCGTCTGTAGCTATCATAGGCGAACCATTCATTTCCTGTTGCCTTTGTAAGCCCAACAACGCTATCATCATTTAAACCAAGATTCAGAACTGTGTCCATCATACCCGGCATAGAAACGACTGCACCTGATCTGACAGATACTAATAAAGGATTATTGACGTCTCCAAATTTCTTGTCCATGACCTCTTCAAGTTCAGCTAGGTAGCTAAATATTTCCTCCATGACTTCCTGGTTAAGTTCCTTACCGTCTTCATAATATTTGTTACAAGCTTCTGTTGTAACCGTAAAACCATGAGGAACAGGTAAACCAATCTTTGTCATCTCCGCAAGATTAGCACCCTTTCCACCTAATAATGATTTCATTTCTTTTGAGCCTTCTTTAAAAGAATAAACATATTTCACCATTCTGTCCTTACTCCTTCTTTAAAATTATGACATCAATATACATTTTATCCGATATGTCGACTTTTGTGTCGTATAATTTTAACATTGTGTCATTTAATTGAATCATTTTCGATATATAGTGTACACTATTCATTATAATCACTCTATTAAATAAAATCAAGAAGGGATTTGGAAACATGTGGAGGCTTCACAGGCGCCATTTTAAAAAATAATTTAGTTTTCTTAATGCTTTATTTTTTCAGCAACGACAAGAATATAGCTTATGTAGAGTTCTCGCTTTTATTTGACAATTTGACTCACTTTGATATCATAGGTAACAAATTTAATAGACTCACTCACGAAAGGAGAGAGATATGAAAATGAAAAGAATCATTGTATTATGTATTGCTTTAGTTCTAATAGCAGGGCTTCTTGCCGGATGCACAAGCCCGCAGACAGAAAATGGAGACCCTTCTGCTGGCGATAAAGGAACTGTTAAAATAGGCTATGTTAATTGGGTTGATGTTATCGCTTTAACAAATCTAGCAACTATTGTCCTTGAAGACACTATGGGGTATGAGGTCCAACCGATACTAGCTGATTTGGCTCCAATATATGCATCCATTGCATCAGGCGAAACAGATGCTTATCTAGGTACCTGGCTACCTTTGACACATGCTGCACAAATGGATAGATATAAGGACGAACTGGAAAACCTCGGTCTGGTTTATGAGGAAGGAGTCATGGGGCTCACTGTTCCAGCATATATGGCTATTGACAGCATAGAAGACCTGGTTGGAAATGAAGACATTGTGAATGGCGAAATCGTAGGAATTGACGCAGGCGCAGGAATGATGGGCATAACAGAAGATGCAATCAAAGAATATGGTTTGAACATGAAATTATTGAAAGGCTCAGATGTCACAATGACAGCCCTATTAGACCAAGCTATAAAAAACAATGAACCCATCGTTGTTACAGGATGGAAACCCCATTGGAAATTTGCCAGATATGATCTGAAAATACTGGAAGATTCTAAAGGAATATTCGGCGGAGAAGAAAAAGCCTATAATATCGTACGACTTGGACTTTCTGAAGACATGCCGGAAGTCACAGAATTTTTAACTAAGATGTATCTTACAATTGATCAATTGCAAGAAATTATTTACATGATGGAAAGCAGTGAGGAAGATGCCAAAACAGTCGTTAGAAATTGGATAAAAGAAAATGCAGATACAGTCAGCAAATGGCTGCCAGAAGGTTATACCTTAAAGGTGGAATAGGTAAGCAGGATAAGTTACATACTGTAAATAAAAAAGTTTCTATCATGAAAGGTGTCATCATGGTTTCGTATTTACTGCAAAATAAAAACCACGCATGACACCTTTATTTTAATTTAAATACGTGAACCCTCCCGAAACCTCCCTGAAACCCCCCTGAAACCTAAATAAGTTAGCTCCAATAAGTTAGGTGGGAGGCTTCACAGGCACCGCTATTTTAAGAAGCCTTGTAAAATCGCTTCCTCTGCTTCGCTTTCCGTCAACCCTAAACACATCAGCTTGGTCAATTGTTCAGAAGCAATTTTGCCAATAGCAGCTTCATGGACTAATTGGGCATCCGAATCAAAGGCAGAGATCTCAGGAATAGAGGACACCTGAGCCTTATCCATGATAATTGAATCACATTGAATATGACCTCGGCATTTCGCATAGCCTCGTAAATTCAGATGGAAAATTTGCTTGGAATTATCCTGAGCAACTGAACGGGAAATAATTTGAGCCGTGGAATCTTCACCCACCATTTCTACCGATATATTGGATTCAGCATCTTGATCCAGGTAAGTCAACAACCTTTCCGAAACGATTAACCGAGCATTTTTATGCAATCGCACCTCGGTGTCCCTTACCGTGTCATCAACTCCTTTAATTTGAGTCATTTCAAGCTCAACAACACCGTTTTCTTCAACTTCAATGATTGTCTTGGGGTTTAAAATTCTTTTTCCACTACCTTCCCCTTCTCCATAGTGCTTTTCTACATATTTCATTTTCGCACCTTTTCTGACGAAGAATTCATGAACGCCATCGTGCCGAGCTTCTTTATCATCCAAGGTATGAATGCCGCAACCGGCTACAATCAGCACGTCCGAATCGGCTCCAACCTCAAAGGTATTATATACTAAGTCATTCAAGCCTTCTGAAAGGATGACCGGAATGTGAACACTTTCATTTTTTGTTCCCGGTTTAATGATGATATCGATGCCTGGTTTATCCTTTTTCGTGACAATATCAATATTGGCTGTCGTATGTCGACTAACGCCTTCACCGTTTTTACGAATATTGTAAGCCCCATGCGGCAACTCGTGTAAGCCTGCGATTTTTTCCAAGAGGTTTTTATCGATTGCATTCAACATTTGCTTTACCTCCTATTACAGTACAGTTTTGTCGACAGCGACAATCCGTATCTATATCCCCTATCTCAGCCAGAATCTTTTCTTGGGTGGTTATCTCGCTAACACTTCCATTGGCTATAAGAATAACCTGATTGGCCAACCTGAATATCTTTTCTTGGTGAGATATGATAATGACCGTCGTATCATATTTTTCATGGATATTTCTGAAGGTTTCAGATAGGGTCTGGAAGCTCCACAAATCAATCCCCGCCTCGGGCTCATCGAAAATTGCAACCTTTAAATTTCTTGCTAAGATACTGGCGATTTCAATTCTTTTCAATTCGCCCCCTGAAAAACTTGCATTGATTTCCCGGTCTAAATAATCCTGAGCGCATAGACCCACATCAAAAAGAAGATCGCATGGATTAACAGGATTATTCGGTCCGGCGGCTAATTCTAAAAATTCACTCACCTTGATTCCTTTATAACGTGGAGGCTGCTGAAAGGCATAGCCTATACCCATTCTGGCTCTCTCATAGATTTCCTTCTTCGTGATATCCACTCCATCTAAAAGAACCTGCCCACTTGTCGCCTCATAAATACCCATAATTGCCTTGGCTATGGAAGACTTCCCACCACCGTTGGGTCCTGTCACAACATAAATCTTTTTATTTTCAAAGGTCAAATTGATGTCCTTTAAAACCTGAACTTTCCCCATGTCTCCATCAACTGTAACATTAATATTCTTTAATTCTAACATCCACTTTTCGCCTCCCAAAATATTCTGTGTCCTTCTATAATACTTACCCTTATCTTCTATATCCAACCACCTCTAGATTGAATTAAATTTATTATACTCTTAAAACATCCAGAAGTTAAGACCTAATAGCTTGTCAATATAATAACAGCTCAACTAAATATAGGATGCTCACGATTTTCTTCGTTTCTATTTAGCCTTCTTTATGTTATAATTTCTATATTCACTTTTACCGGTCATTTTTATGCTACAAAAGGATGACTAATTTAAATTTTTATTCTGCGAGGTTAGAATGATTAGTAAGCACCGTTTAAAAGATGTTGATTTCATTTTGTTAACAACAATTTTTATATTGTTCATAGTCGGCATTATTTTTATAGGCAGTACATCCTATGATACATCCTTTATTATTACTAAGAATATTAAAGTTCAGTTATTTGCCTTTGCTCTTGGCATAGGAGCCATTATTCTGCTTTCTTTTATTGATTATAAAGTTTGGGAATCCATGTACAGAATTTTATACTTATCCTGCATAGGTTTTCTTTTATTGGTTTATATACCGGGCTTAGGTCAGGTTCATTTTGGAGCACGCAGCTGGATTAGTTTAGGTCCCCTTGATTTTCAGCCTTCGGAAATAGTAAAAATAATATTCATACTTACTTTTTCGAAATTTTTATCGGAAAGACAAGCCCAATTGCAGACCTTCAGGGGCCTATTAATTGCTGTCGCTTATTCTTTACCTATCATTTTCTTAATCCTGATAGAACCGGACCTTGGTAATGCAGCAGTCCTAGGGATTATTTCTTTTATTATGATATTTGCGGCAGGACTCGATTATAAAATAATGTGGAAATCCGTTGGTTTGACAATTTTATCTGTGCCTCTTGTTTACAGGTTATTAGAAACTCATCAAAAAATCAGAATAGACGCATTTTTAAATCCCAATGATTTATCGCTACCGGGCAATTATCATGTATGGAATTCCAAAGTGGCTATAGGCTCAGGCAATTTTTTAGGCAAGGGTCTATTTAGTGGGACACAAAAAAAATTAAAATTCTTGCCTGTGCAAGAATCTGATTTTATTTTCGCTGTTTTATGTGAAGAATTAGGCTTCCTTGGAGGTTTTTTTGTCATCCTTTTGTATGCTCTGTTTCTAATGCGTCTTACATTGGCTGCATTAAGAGCAAAAGATACTTATGGTAGGCTAGTCATTACCGGAATCACCGGTATGTTTGCATTCCAAATATTTGAGAATATCGGTATGACTATGGGCATCATGCCTGTAACGGGAATTACACTTCCCTTTATTAGCTATGGCGGAAGCTCACTATTGACCAATATGATTGCGATTGGGATTGTAATCAGTATCAGTATAAGACAACAACGCCTTAAATTTTAATTAATCATTAAAAAGGGGTTTTTCTATACCCATAATTCGCGAGGCTATTTCTTCAAAAATCTTATAGTATTTTGAATGGGTAATACTTGCTATAGGTACTCCCTTGTTGGTTGCTATAAATATTTGCTCACTATAATGCAATATACCTATAATGTCTGCTTTTAATATTCCTAGCATATAATCGATTCCGGGTAGAATACCTTTCTTAATCAAATCTGATCGCACTTTATTGATAATAAGCATTCGCCTACTGATATTTCTACCTACAGCGTCCTTTAATATTCTATCCGCATCTCTTATGCTTGTTAACTCAGGGGTTGCAACTATCAAGATGGCGTCCGCAGGGGCTATTGCATTTTCATATCCAATTTCAATGCCCGATGGGGAATCAATGATAATATAATCATAATCCTTTTTCAATTGGCTAAAAAGAGATTTCATCTTATCCGGAGTGACTACATTACTGCGAGTCTGAGAAGATGACATCAAGTAGAAGTTTTTATATCTTTTATCCCTGATGATAGCCTGTCTCTTTTGGCAGATACCTTCCAACAAATCGATCATGTCGTATACTATGTTATTTTCCATACCTAAGGCCAGGTCCAAATTTCTAAGTCCCATATCGCTATCTACAACTAAAACCTTATTACCTAACCTTGACAAAGCTATACCAATGTTGGATGTTATTGTTGTCTTTCCTACACCGCCTTTTCCTGATACAACCGTTATGACTTCCCCCATTTTTATATCTCCTCTTTATTTCAATTATTTAACATGTCTGTTTTCAATATAAAACTCTTCGTACTCGTCATTGAGTCCTAAATATTCTGCCATAACCTCTCTTGCTATAGGAGCGGCAAAACCTCCCTGTCCACCTTGGAAAAGTAATACAGCTACTGCAATCTGTGGGTCATCGTAAGGTGCAAAGCTTACAAACCAAGCAAAATTTTCATATTCTTGTTTGAAAGAATCAATTCTTGCTTCAGTCACCCTACCCTTGCTCAAGTTAATGACAGCCTGTCTGACAGCTGTAATTCTGTTATAGCGATTGCTTTCTGCCAGTAAACGATCCATTTCTGCTTCTACCTGACTGAAACTCAAGCTCGAATTAATATATCGAAGATAAGTTTTAATATATTCTACTTCATCTTTAGGTTGAATATAACCTGCTACTTCCGCTGTACCCGTTTTTCCTCCGACTTCTACCGGAAAATTGGAAAAAATCCCTCTGGCTGTCCCTCGTGAACCCGAAGTAACCAAATTCATACCTTTTTTAATGTAGTCCAAATTGCTGTAATCCTTTAATTCAATTCTTTTGCTTTCCTTATCCTGAGCAGCTTCCTCACCCTCAATTCCTTTAATCAGGGTGACTTCATTTCTATAGCCGCCATTGACTAGGGTTGCTATATAATTGGCCATCTGCAGTGGCGTATAGGCGTGCTGCCCTTGTCCAATAGCCAAGTTTAAAATATCTCCTGTGCTCCAACGAGCTCTGTTAAAATAAGAATATTTAATAATATCTGCTAGGTTATAAACATTTTCATCAGGAACATTAAGCTCTGTTAATCTGTTGATTATTTCGCCTCGTGTTGGGTTTTCATAAATCCAGCTTACAATCGTCTCAATAGTCTTCTCAAGCAACTCCTCATCCTTGGCTAACTCCTTGCCAAAATAGTCAGGATTGTTATTGAGTAACCTTCTTAGGGACGCCTTTGTCGCTTCTTCATTTTTCTCTTCCGATGGAACTCCGGCAGCTACCTCCGAAATCTCAATGCCCGTCCTTTGTCCTAGTCCCATTTCTTCAGCTAAATCCATGACATCTTTAGGCTTTAAGCCAGTTCCTAAAGAAACACCTCTTTTAAAATCGTAATCCGACATAATATCATAAAAGTAATAGTTGCAGGATACTTCTAATGCTTCCATGAGGTTAACATATCCATGGCTTGATCTATAGTTATTCCATAAGCTGCAAGCAAAACTTTTGCTTCCAAGCATGATAGCTCCACCATCATAAAGCCTCGTATAAGGACTTAATCCTTTGTCCATTGCTGCTAAACCAACAAGCATTTTTAAAGTAGATCCGGGTTGAACGGCTGTTCTTGTTGCCGTGTCAAACAATGGGACAGGGGATAAAGGATCTCTTGGATTATCATCCTGTAATGATGCCCAATCCTTATTGGATATGCCTAATGTAAAGAGATTAGGATTATAATCCGGATAACTTGCTTCAGCTAAAATCTCCCCTGTTTTGACATCGATGGCTACAACCGCTCCACTTGTCGCATTTTTATAGGCTTTGCTAAACCTATAATCCCCCCATTTACTTTTAAAGGTGCCTCCTCTTTGAAGCTCAATTAAGGCATGCTCCAATGCATTCTGCGCAACCTGCTGTAATTCAGCGTCAATGGTGAGATAAATATTCTTTCCCCTCTCCGGTTCCTTTTCATCGATGACTTTAATAAACTGACCGGAAGCGTTAACTTCAACCTCCGTGATACCATAGCTTCCATTTAAATAAGGTTCCGCATATTTCTCTATACCTTGTTTCCCAATAAAATCAGATGGCAAATAGCCTAAACTCGTGTATTCATCCTTTTCTTCCTCTGATATTCTGCCTAAATACCCTAAGATATGTGAGGCCAGATTGTCATAGGGATAGTAGCGTATAGGCTCAACGATAACCTCAACACCCGGTAAATCCATCTTTTTTTCTTCTAATTCTATAGTGGTTTGTTGGGAAATGCCTACTCCTAGCTTTACAGGATTGTACTTCCTATAGCCTTGAGATTCAAGTTCATTTCGAATAATCATAATTTTTCTAGCTTCGCTATCGCTATAGGAATCATCAATTTGAAAAACCCTCCTGAATTCTTTAAAGGCATCTTTTGCAGATAAACTTAAATCAATTTTGTATTGACCCAGGAAAATATCTTTTTGCAAATCCCTTGTATAACGCATATTCCTTACAGATATAGGTGGATAGATATTGTATTTATTTTGCAGTTCGATTTGAGCATCAAAGCGATCCAGACTATCATCAATACTATATCTTCTTCTTATCTCATCAAAGGCTTCCGTCGCATTATAATTAACAGGAATATCATAGGCTATCAACCATTCTTGGATTTCTTTATCATAGGTATACTTAAAATTTCCTTCCTCAATCAAGATAGGAAAATTATCTGTATAGGTTTCATTATTAGCTTCGAGTATACTGATAAGTTCGATGGCAATATCATTTATTTTATCATCAACTAAATTATTCCTCACTATTTGAACAACAAAACTCGGTTTGTTTCCGGCTAATACCCGACCATATCTGTCCCGTATTTCTCCCCGGAGTGTTGGCATGTAGATTTGTTTTACTCTGATATTATCCGAGGCATTCCGCCATTGTTCTCCCTGAACAACTGTCAATGAAAAAAGCCTCAAAATAAGAGCAGAAAATAGTATTAAGAAAAGCAATAGTATTTGATTATTTCTATTCTTGACCCATTTATTCATTTTTTTCTCCCGATATGCAGTTTACTTAGATATACCTTCTTTGGGTGTAGAAATTATTATAAAAGATTTTGTATAAAATAACAGCTATAACTGTATTATAAAGAACCTCTATTAGAACAAATTCTTTAAAAATATTGATCAAACTTATATCTAAACCAAAGAGCCTTGATATGAGCCAATATCCCATATGATAATAGAATGACATGAGTATCATGAGCAATACAGGCGACAGCAAAGTATCCTTAAATATGTATTCTTTTATTTCATGCACAATAAGGGCCGTAGTCAAATACATCACTGCAGAAATACCTATAATGTTTCCAAAAAGGATATCCTGAATAAATCCAAAGGCAACACCAAAATAATAGCCGTACTTTTCCGAGCAGAAAAAAGAAAATAAAACAATTAAAATAAGTGTTGTATTGGGTACAACTCCAAAAATAGAAAAATACTGCAATAATGTAGTTTGAAAGACAAAGTTTATAAAGAAAAAAATAAACACAAGGATGTACTTCATTTTATATACCTTTCTTAATAACTATGACTCTATCCAAACTTTTAAAGTTGACATGCGGCTCTACAATAACAGTTTTTAATAAGTGATTTTCATCCTTGATGACCTCTTCAATTGTTCCGATGGCGATTCCTTCCTTAAATAATCCTAATCCAGAAGTCACTATTTCATCTCCGATGAGTACATCCGCTTCAGGATCAATGAGATAACCCTCTAATTTCCCTTGATTATTACCGGATACCAGACCAATAAAATTTTGATTTCTAAGGACTTTAAAACTAACGGAATGGCTATCATCCACGACCGTAACCACACTGGCCCAATTATCTCCGATATCTTTTATCCGCCCTACCAATCCATCGCCATTGATAACAGCACTACCTCTTTCAATATTATCTTCTTTCCGAATATGGATTGTAAACTTATTAAACCAATTACTTCCATCATAAGCAATTATCTTTGTTGTAATATAATCGTAATTGCCCTCTAAATCGTAATAGTTGATGGCATCTTGAAGCCTTTCAATGGATTCTGTTTCTGCTCTATCTAGTTTCATGTCGATAATAGTTTGTTTAAGCTCAGCATTTTCTTCACTTAAAGCTTGGTTCTCCTGAATCAGTTGTTTAAATCTAAAAATACTAAAAACATTCTCATTTAATGCATTTCCTACCTTGACCAAAGGAACCTGAAAAAAGGTTACAACACTACCTGCTTTACCTTCAATCTTATTAATATCCTTATTAAGATAGGAAAGGGTCATTACAATAACGAGAATAATAATGACTGCAATGATGATTAACCCTTTTTTATTTCGCCTAATCCACCACATAATACCCTCACTTATTAATATCTTCTTGTTTGCAAGGACATCTTCTTCATTTTTTCAATTTGATCAACGCTCATACCTGTTCCCATAGCTACACATTCCAAAGGGTTTTCTGCAATAATGACTTTGATACCTGTCTGTTCGGCAATCAGTGTATCCAGTCCTCGAAGCAGCGCGCCTCCTCCGGTTAAAACAATCCCGCTTTCAATAATATCTGCCGATAATTCAGGTGGCGAACTTTCCAAGGTCGTTTTGACACCATTGATGATGGCTTCAATCGGTTCCTCTAATGCGTTCATGATCTCTGTATCTGTAAATGCCACAGTTCGAGGCAATCCGGAAACAAGATCTCTTCCCCTGATCTCCATTATTTTACTGTCTCCCTCACTTGGATAAGCACTGCCTATTTCTATTTTAATATTTTCTGCAGTTCTTTCACCAATCAGCAAGCTGTATTTCCTTTTGGCGTAATAGATAATCGCTTCATCCATCTTGTCGCCACCTACCCTCAGTGAAACGCTGGTAACAATACCACCTAATGAAATGACAGCTATATCCGTTGTTCCTCCTCCAATATCTACAACCATACTACCTCGGGCTTCATGTACCGGTAGACCTGCACCTATAGCAGCTGCCATGGGCTCCTCTAATATATATACTTCTTTCGCTCCAGCTTGATGCGCCGCTTCTTCAACAGCTCGTCTTTCCACACCTGTTACTCCGGAAGGCACGCCTACTACAACCCTTGGTCTGATCAAAAATGAGGAAGAAGTAGCCGAATTGATTAAATATTTTAACATAGTTTGGGTAATATCAAAATCTGCAATAACACCATCTTTAAGTGGTCTTATTGCTTTAATATTACCGGGAGTTCTACCAATCATTTCTTTTGCCTTGTTTCCTACAGCCAAGACTTCTTTTCTTTCTTCGTCAATAGCAACCACCGAAGGTTCTCTAACGATAACGCCTTGTCCTTTTAAGAAGACTAATGTATTGGCAGTTCCTAAATCTATACCTATATCTCTGTTTAAAAAGCTCAAAAATCCCATTCTTTCTTTTCTCCTATCAATTTAGAATTAATTCTTCTTTTAAGCTAAGATACACACCATCTCCAATAATTAAATGGTCCAGCACATCTATTCCTATGATTTTTCCTGCTTCATAGAGTCTCTTGGTAATCTCGATGTCCTCAGCACTTGGTTTTGGATTACCACTAGGATGGTTATGTATTAAAATCACTGATGAAGAGCTACGTTTTATAGCATTCACAAAGACTTCTCGCGGATGTACAATTGTACTATTGAGACTACCTATTGAAATATCGTCTATCATTATTATCTCATTTTTTGTATTTAATAGTAAAACTTTAAAATATTCTTTTTTGTAATACCTCATCTCTTCCATAAATAAGTCGGCCACATCTCTAGGTGACGAAACATTTATTTTTTTACCCTTGGGCCGGGTGGCAATTCTTTTGCCTATTTCGATGGACGCTAAAATCTGACATGCCTTGGCATCACCGATGCCTTGAATGTTCTTCAATTCTTCCAGCGACACATGGGTTAGAAAAGACAGACCGTCCTTATCCATCGATAAAATCCTATTTGAAAGTTCTATTGCTGACATCTCTCTGGTACCACTCCTAAGAATAATGGCTAGCAATTCCGCATTTGAAAGTGCATGAACACCCAACATAGCTAATTTTTCTCTTGGCCTTTCTTCCAAAGGCATCCCCTTAATCCCAGAATCTAAATACATAATCTATCCCCTTTTTATAGAAAATGATGTTAAATAGTGTATCCCCTTCAATCCCCTCATTGAATTTAATAATTACCATTTTACATGAAAATACTTTTCCATCATCCATTTCATTTTTTGAAAAGGTAATCCCATCACATTGTAGTAATCACCTTCAATTTTTTCAATCAAGTCCGCACCTTTTCCTTGAATAGCATAGGATCCTGCTTTACCCCATATTTCATCTGTATCAATATAGCTTAGAATTTCATCATCTGTTAGCTCCTTGAAATAGACATTCGTTAAATCATAGAAGAGCATTTTTTCAAAGGTGTTGGAACGAATAAGTGCTACACCTGTGATAACATGATGACAACCTCCGCTGAGTGTCTTCAGCATCGAAAATGCATCCGCTTCATCCTTAGGCTTCCCAAAAACATTATTTTTGTACACAAGAGTATCTGCTGCAATGATTATCCCATGATCACGTTTTTTTTCAACATCTAAAGCCTTTAATAGAGCGAGACTCATAGCAATTTGTTCTTTGGTATCATGCTGACAAAAATTTTCCTGGATATCCGTGGTTGCCACTTCAAAAGCTACATGATGTTTGCTAAGAATTTCTTTTCTTCTAGGAGAACTTGATGCTAATATTATTTTTTCCAATTTCACACCCACGACCTTAAAATAAACCTACCGAAGCAGTTTATAGACTATCAAAGCTACAATTATACCAACAACAGTTGCCAAATTCATGACAAATACTAAACCGAGAGTGAACTGTAAAAATCCTAAATCGACAGTGAATGGTGTAACGCCAATGGTCTTACTATATGAAAATAAATCGATGACCCCTGCAAGCATTTGACCTATAAAACTTCCTGCCACCGATCCAATCAGTATGAATAGGATGATTATCATTAAATTTGAATTTCTTCTCGCCATATTTATTCACCTTATCCCTAGCATTAACTGTTATCAATTAGTTTAACATTACTACTTATCATTTACAAGAATTAAAGAACTCATCCCTTTAGTATTTAATGGATTGTTGCACAATCCACAAGTCATCATGCTTTATATGTGCATTATGAAAAAAATGTCGAAATAACAATTTCATTATAACACAAACACATCATAAAAAAAGTTGCCAAGAAAAAATATTCCTTGGCAACTCTTCCTTTTTAATCATCCAACCTCATCAATTATTTCCGGTGGCCCCCAAATTATTTTTGTAGGGCATTTTTGAACACATACACCGCAATTCGTACACTTTTCATAATCAATTTTGGCTAAGTTGTTTTCAAAACCAATGGCTTCATGTGGGCATGCTTTCACACAAATTTTACATCCAATACACCCAACACTGCATATTTGTCTGACAATTTTCCCAGGCTCCTTATTGTTGCAATTAATAATGACTTGTTGTGAAGCAGGTATCATTTCAATGACATGCTTTGGACATTCTTCCACACACTGCTTACACCCTGTGCATTTCTCAGGGTCAACAACAGCCAGCCTATTTTCATCGATTTTTATAGCATCAAAAGGACAGACTAGAACGCAGGTTCCAAGACCTAAACAACCCGCTTTACAACTTTTGCTTCCACCTTTTATCCTGTTTGCTGCTTTACAGCTTTTAATACCAAAATACTCAAAATCTGCTTGACTATTATCGCATCCGCCCTTGCAGATTACATGGGCTATTTGCTTCTCACAAGTCTCTACAATATCGCCCATGATAGCAGCAATTTGGGCAGCAATTTCTGATGAGCATACAGGACATCCATTGGATTTTGCAGCCCCTGATACTACAGCATTTGCATAACCATCACACCCTGGGAATCCACAGCCTCCACAATTTGCTCCGGGTAACACAGCCCTTATATCTATAATACGTTGGTCTACTTCAACTTTAAATTTTTCTGAAGCAACAGCTAGTATTGCACCAAATATCAAGGCCATTCCCCCTAGGCTTATGACAGGAATAATTATATAAGATAAATCCATAGTCATCTCCTCCTTCTATACGAGTCCAACAAAACCTAAAAATGCGATAGACATTAGGCTTGCAGTAATAAGTGCTATAGGGAATCCCTTAAATACACTAGGGATATTGGATAATTCTAACCTTTCCCTTATACCTGCAAATAAGAAAATTGCAAAGGCAAAGCCGAGAGCACCGCTTAGCCCATTAACGATTGTTTGAATTAAATTATAGGATTCTTGAATATTGATAATCGTTACACCTAAAACAGCACAGTTTGTTGTGATAAGAGGAAGATACACACCTAGTGCCTTGTATAAGGAGGGACTCGATTTTTGAATAACCATTTCTACAAATTGAACCAAAGCAGCGATAACAAGGATGAAAGCAATCGTCTGAAGATATTCTATTTCAAGTGGAACTAATAATAAATAATGCACTAAATAGGTCAGAATAGAGGCTAGGGTAATAACAAAGGTTACGGCCATACCCATTCCAATTGCTGTTTCTACTTGTTTTGAAACTCCAACAAAAGGGCAGATACCTAAGAATCGAGACATGACAAAGTTATTGACTAATATTCCACTGATAAAAATAACAAACAAAGATGTTGTATTCATTTATTTTGCCTCCTTCTTCGCAGATTTTTTGGATCCCATAAAATTAAAGAAAGCCATTAAGGAACCGAGAAGCAAGAATGCTCCCGGTGGCAATATCATGATAAGTGCGGGTTGATACGCTTCACCGAATAAAGACATACCAAACCATGATCCTGCTCCTAGTATTTCTCTTATAGAACCGATTAAAAATAAGGCAGCTGCAAACCCTAATCCATTCCCTAAACCATCTGCCATAGAATGGATGACAGAATTTTTAGATGCAAAGGCTTCAGCTCTTGCTAATATAATGCAGTTAACAACGATGAGCGGTATAAAGAGACCTAAGGCTTTATCCAATTCAGGCACATAAACCTTCATCATCAAGCCCACAATCGTAACAATGGTGGCGATAACAACGACATAAGCAGGTATACGGATTTTATCCGGGATGATGCTTTTAAGTGCAGATATGACCATGTTTGTTCCTATGAGTACGGCTGTTGTCGCAAGTCCCATCCCTACTCCGTTGATAGCTGATGTTGTTACAGCTAATGTGGGGCACATTCCTAATAATTGTACAAAAGTAGGGTTTTCCGTTTTTAATCCGTTGAACACTATTTTAAAAAATTTCACTGTATTTCCCCCCAATCACTTGACCTGAATTTATTTAAAATTTTCATTGAAATATCGAATGGCTTCATTAACACCAGAAGTAACAGCTCGCGACGATACAGTTGCACCAGATATAGCCGATACTTCATTTTCTTTAGGATTTCCGGATTTGATAACTAAAATATCCATGTCGGCCCTTTTGCCCCTATAGTGATTCGTAAATTCAGGATCTTTTGATTTGGCACCAAGTCCCGGGGTTTCATTATGGTTTCCAACTACTACACCGGTTATATTTCCTTCTATATCCATACCAACGGTGACTTCCATTATTCCCCCATATCCCTTAGGCATAGTCTTTAAGGTATAGCCCACAAGATTATCATTCATAATCCCTTCATAAGCCTCTGTTATGATTGGGTACTTTTCAGGAACATTTATTTCGAGCTGATTAAAACTTTCTGCCAAAGGTAATATTTTTCTCCTAGCCTCATTGTTAGCGATAATCGTCTGTTCCTCGATAGGTCCCTTTGTTATCTGGTTGACATATCCAAGGCTCGCGGCAGCAACTGCTGTTATAATAAAAAGTATAACTCCGAATCTGAGGATATCCTTCATCTACTTCACCTCCCCAAAAAGTTTAGGGTGTATATATCTGTCTATCATTGGTGTAGCTACATTCATAAGCAAAATAGAATAGGTCACACCCTCAGGGTAACCACCATAAAGTCTTATTATAGTAGTTAGGACCCCACATCCAATGGCATAAATGATTTGTCCTTTTGCCGTCATAGGCGATGTTGTATAATCTGTTGCCATAAAAATTGCACCCAACATCAGTCCACCGGCTAATATGTAGTAAATAGTCAGATAAAAATCAAATCCACCTAATACAAAGGTAAGTACAGCTACTGTACCCATGTATATCAGTGGAATTCTAGGGCTAATAACTCTTCTATATACAAGATACATCCCCCCAATAAGCAAAAAAAGTGCTGATGTTTCACCAATACAACCACCTATGTTCCCAATAAAAAGATCTTTTAAGGATGGTAATATGGCATCTACACCAGCTTCTCCACTGAGGATTGCTAGAGGCGTCGCAGTCGATACAGCGTCGGCTCCGGGAGTTATCCAATTCGTCATATGAACAGGCCATGATGCTACAAGTAAAGCTCTTCCTGCAAGAGCCGGGTTCATAAAATTGTGTCCTAATCCACCAAATATTTGTTTAACAACCACAATGGCAAATACAGAACCAATAAAAGAAATCCACCAAGGTGCTGATGCAGGCACATTTAATGCTAATAGAATACCAGTGACAGCAGCACTATAATCCTTTACTGTTATGGTTTGCTTTCTTATCTTTTGAACGGCTGCCTCAGCTACTAGGGCCCCAACAACTGCAACTAGGATTGCCTTTACAGCTCCTAATCTAAAAAAGTAAACACTGGCTATCATAGCCGGAATTAAGGCAATAACGACATCTTTCATTATTTTATCTACTGACGCATCGGAACGAATATGCGGTGATGATGATACAATCACTTTGTTTTCCATTTCTATTCCCCCCATTTTTACATTTGTTGTCTCGATTTTTTTATATTAATTTCATTTTTTGCTTCTCTTATAGCTTCTAATAAAAGCCTCTTCGAAGGGCATACAAATGAACATGATCCACATTCAATACAATCCAATGCATGTGCCGCCTCCGCTTTATCCATCATATTTCTTAAGGAGTAGGCACTTATAGTAAGAGGTGCTAATCCCATGGGACAAACATCTACACATCTACCACATCTTATACAATTTTGCGGCTCCGGTAACTTGGCCTCTTCTTCAGTAAGAATGAGTATACCTGATGTTCCTTTTGTACAAGGTATTTCATCCGTATATTGGGCTAATCCCATCATAGGGCCACCCATAATAATTTTTCCGGTTCTTCCCTTATAACCACCGCATTGTTCAATAATAGCCTTAAAAGTAGTGCCAATTTTTACTCTTAAATTTTTAGGTTCTGTTACACCATTACCTGTCACAGTTGTTATTCTTTCAATCAATGGCATACCTGTTTTTAAGGCTTCACCTATGGCCGCAGCAGTTCCTACGTTGCTTACCACAACACCTACTTCCATTGGTAATTTGCCCGATGGTACCTTACGACCTGTACAAGCGTCAATCAACTGCTTTTCAGCCCCTTGAGGATATTTGACCTTTAAAGGAACAACTGTAATCCCATCCTCAGGATGAAGCATTGTTTCTATAGTCTTTATAGCGTCAGGTTTATTGGATTCAATACCTATAAAACCTTTTGTGACATTAACAGCCTTCATAATAGCTTTAAAACCATAAAGAATAAGTTCAGGCGATTCAAGCATGAGCCTATGATCCGCTGTCAGATAAGGTTCACATTCCGCTCCATTGAGTATGACTGTATCAATCGGTTTGTCAGGGGGTGGTGATAGTTTCACATGGGTTGGAAATGTAGCACCTCCCATACCCGTAATTCCCGCTTCACTTATAATCTTTAAGATATCCTCTTTCGTTAATTCAGATAAATCCAAGGGTGGCTTTATACTTTCATGTATCTCATCTTCACCATCCGATTCGATAATGACACATAGGGTTTGACCCGTAGGTGTAACCATGGATTTTATATCCTTGACTACTCCTGATACACTGCTATGTACAGGTGCACATACAAAGCCTTGTTGATTTCCAATCTTCTGGCCAACCTTTACCTTGTCTCCCACTTCTACTAAGGGTTGGCAAGGAGCTCCAATGTGTTGTTGCATAGGAATGTATACAATACTAGGCTCTTCAGCCTTTTCTACAGCTTTTCTTGCAGTAAAATCCTTATGGTGCGGGGGGTGTGTTCCTCCCTTGAAAGTCCGCATTTCCAAACAACTCACTCCCTTTATCTCGGCAACCAGCTGTCACCTATACTTTATTATGTATCAAAAAAGCTACAATGGCTATTTCGATATGCTCAATAAATAGACAAAAAAAATAAAATGACCTGTAATCACAACAATATGATACCACAAATCATTTTATAAATCAAGAAATCAGAGCAATTTTGTATATTGTATACGCATGTATTTTTGTTGCAAAAATCCCGAGGTTCTTTATGTAAAGGGACGGGCTATTTTAGTATTCATCCTCATCGAAAACATCTCTCAGTTTATTCAATGCTTTCTTTTCAATTCTAGAAACGTAAGACCTGGAAATCCCAAGTATCTTGGCGATTTCTCTTTGAGTTTTGCATCCTTCGGTACTCAGACCATACCGTAAGATAATGACCATTTTTTCTCTTGATTTTAACACCAAGCTCATCTTGTCATATAATTTTTTGATTTGTATCCTAATATTTACATCGTCAATAATTGTATCAGCATCGCTACCTAGTATATCATTAAAACTTATTTCATTACCTTCCTTGTCTATCCCTATTGGCTCTTGCATGGATACTTCGGTTCTGATTTTTTTGCCTGCCCGAATATTCATAAGAATTTCATTTTCTATGCATCTGGCAGAATATGTAGCTAATTTTGTTCCTTTATCTTTATTATAAGTATTGATTGATTTTATAAGGCCGATGGTTCCTATTGAAATAAGATCATCGGGATCTTTACCCGTATTTCCGTATTTTTTGACGATGTGGGCGACAAGTCTCAAATTCCTTTCAATCAAGGTATTTTTTGCTTCTAAATCTCCATTTTCATATCTTTCTAAACATTCTCTTTCTTCCTCTTCCGTGAGGGGCTTCGGAAAGGAATTTCCTACTGAGACATAAGACATTAATAGAATAAGTGGTTTTGAATACATTAGAGATGCGGATAATAATGATAATAACATGCAGTCTTCACCCTTTTCATTGTTATAGTCTTAAATTATATGTCTTAAAAGGGAAAATAGTGCATGTCACTATGAATTTACTCTTCCACTATTTTATTAAAAATGACTACCTTGGTAGAACGACTATGAATTCACTCCCAACATGAAGTTTACTTCTAACCTTGATATAACCTGAATTCTGTTTAACAATAATACGAGCAATAGCAAGTCCTAATCCCGTACCACCCGTCTTTTTAGTTCTCGATTGATCCACACGATAAAATCTTTCAAATACCTTACTTAATTCTTTTTTGCTCATTCCGATTCCATCATCTAACACAGACATGTAAATGCTTTTATCGTCCGTTGAAAGAGTTATCTTAATATTGCCATGTTCATCTGTGTATTTTAGACTGTTCTCTATCAAAATGCGCATGACTTGTTTTATGCTATTTTCATCACAAATAGCTATCACATCTTCTTCAATTTCAAAAGTAATCCCCCTGCTGCCATGGTTTAATTCTAAATCCTTTTTTAGGGAAATAAACAAGTCGGAAAGATTGACTTTCTCTTTATGGAGAGCAAACCGATTATCATCACCACGAGCAAGGAATAAGAGTTTCTCAATTAAATCCTTCATATTATCCGTTTCTTTAATCATGGTTTCCAATGATTCATCAAGGATTTCTTGATCATTTTTCCCCCAGCGATTGAGCATATCCAGGTAGCCCTTAATAGCTGCAATAGGTGTTCTCAATTCATGGGAAGCATCGGAGACAAATGCTTTTTGATCTTCATAAGCCTTTTCGATTCTATTGAGCATATGGTTTAAGGTGTCTGCTAATTCCTTAAGCTCACCCTTATATTGACTGCTATCAACTCTTCTGTCCATATTATCTGCTGTAATAAGATTCGTCATGTCAATCATACGCTTCACAGGAACAAGTACACTGTATCCCGCGATATAGCCAAAAAGTAAAAAAATCAAAAATCCTATACACGAAGCCCCAATCAAAACAAACAATAAGGAAAAGATATTGTGGGTATAGGGTGAGATATCATAGGTTATCTGATAAGGATTAACATCTAAATAAAATACCAATTCAATTGTTTGACTCTTAAGGATATCTCTTATGGTTCCTATACCCTCTCTGGACTGGAGTGGACCTGCTGCTAGCCAATACACATCTTCCTTTAAACGATAGATTTTACCTGTATCCTTTTCATAATATGCTATCAGAAATTCAGTACTATCCCTGCCTTGTAGTTCGCTTTTTATCCTATTCATATCCGATAGGAATTCCTTCCTTTGTTCATAAATTTTCCAACCTGTCACTACAAACAGCATAATGATAAGACAAATAACAAAAAGTCTTATATAAGAGTAGGATATACTATAAGACAAGGATTTCTCGATTTTTCTTTTATTCAGTTTTTTTAAGGGTTTTCTTAAGATGATACTTACTATCAATAAAATAAGTAATATCTTAGAAAGAGTATAAAATACATTCCCACTTTCAAGTGCCGTCTTTAGAATATTCATGACCTACTCATCCTTCATGATATAACCTACACCTCTTACTGTATGAATCATTTCTTTATTAAATGTTTGGTCAATTTTGCTTCTTAAATATCTTATATAGACATCAATAATGTTGGTGTCCCCATAATACTCATAACCCCAAACAGCATCTAGAATATTTTCCCTGGATCGAACAATATTCTTATTTTCCATCAAGTAAAGCAGCAAGTCAAATTCCTTTTTGGTTAAGTCAATTTCCTGTTTTTCATATTTTGCTATATGTCTTTCTTTATCGATGGTAAGGGGCCCACAAGTAAGAATATTCTTTTCGGATGTGTTATTTGGTTTTCCACGTTTTATGAGAACTCTCAGTCTTGCCAATAATTCTTCAATGTGAAAGGGCTTTGTCAGGTAGTCATCCGCCCCCATATCCAGCCCCATCACTTTATCCATCACATGGTCCTTTGCTGTAAGCATGATGATAGGTGTATCTTTTACCTTCCTGAGCCTTCGGCACACTTCAATACCATTCAATTCCGGTAGCATGATATCTAAAATAATCACATCTACATCCTTATTGATGGCCATATCCAGCCCGGTTCTGCCATCAAAGGCTGTTAATACTTCATAGCCTTCATAGCCCAGTTCCAGCTCAATAAATCGACTTATGCTACTTTCATCCTCAACAATAAGAACCCTATCCATAAAACTCTCCTTAATCGATGATTATTTCGTCAAAATCATCCTCATTATCATCATTTGCTGTAAATTCCTTTTCCTTATCTTCTACACTGTCCTTCTTTGTTTCTTCTCCTCTTTTTACCGTATCTTCAAAAGCTTTTTTCATATCCGAAACGCCATTTTTAATGTTTTTTTCAAAGTCTTTATAGAGCGGGTTCAATGGATTATTATCATTTGAAACTTTGAATCTGCATCCTGTAAGAATGACTAAAAATAGCAAGAATAGGCTTTGGGGTAGTGCAAACAAAAATATAAGGAGAACAAAAATTAAAGGCATATTGATAAAAGTCTTATGATCATTATATACTATAAAGCTTCTTTTTAATAATTTTGATAGTAGCCTTTTAAAAAAACCTTTCGCCTTTGTCAAGTCTTCCTTGTTTTTTTCTTTGCTCCCTTTAGGCTCCTTTTTTAACTTCGATTTCTTTTCTAAATAAATCAATGTGTCCAGTAAATCTTCTCCATTTTTTTCATAGGCTTCTTTAGCCTCTGCAAAGGTTACATTCGCTTTCTCAATAATTTTTTCAATATCTTCGTATCTTTTATCAGACATTTCAACCTCTCCTTTTTTATTTGATAAGACTATACTACACGGATATCCTTAAGGGTTGATAAAAGAAACATTAAAATTGGATTAAAATGGTGCCTCTTATATCATTTGGAGGCACCTGGATATAATATTTTCCTTGACCTTATTGATTTCGGTAAAATTCATATTCGCTATGTAATAGCCTTCTAACACATCGTGTAATTCTTTTGCTTTTTTAATGTTGTCTAAACCTGTATCAATAAGTAAGTTCATTATTTTTCGATCTTCATTCAATAGAATATCATATTTTTCTATTTCTGTGGTATTGAGATAATTGTTCAAGTTATAGACTTGTTGATTCTTATCTTTAAATTGATCGCTAATTGTTAAACCTACATTCAAGCTTTTTATATAGACAGTTTCTATTTTTTCAGGTATTAAGGGTGCATGGAATACCTCTACATAAAGACCCCGCTCTATGGCTTCATTATAAATCCTTTTTAAAAAAGTCGATTTACCGGTACCATGATCCCCTTTTATATAATAAACCTTTTTTGTATCTGTTAATATATGCTCCGTAAAATCGATCCAACCCCTTGGAGTATATGCACTTCCAAAGAGATGCCTTGCTTTGCCTGCAGTTTTACTGACTGAAACCTTTTTAAATATTTCTTTTATGCACTTATGAGTTAATTCATTGACTCTTCCAAAATCCATGGCTTCAGAATACCTTTCCTCTATGTCCCCATAGATGGATCTTGCCGAAGCAAAATATTTATAGGCTCTGTTAAATAATTTTCCCACTTTCTGATTTGTTTTAATAATCTCTACTTTATGGGACAAAATTTTTTCCACATCCCAATAATCCCCTAAATTGATAATTTCATCTACTACTCCAGGATTCCTAGGATCAATAATATGGGGGCTGGTACCATCGATAATGGCTATATTTAAATCTATGATCACAATTCCATCTACAGATTGATCATCTGAGGAACAATGGTGATATTCAACATCATACCCTCTTTCAAGCATTTCTTGTGCTATTTCTTTCATCATAGACGACTTGCCAACACCCGGACCACCTTTAATAATAAATATTCTATGGGCATCCTTTTCTATAATATAGTCATAATATGAATAAAAACCTCGTGAAGTATTTCCTCCAGGAAAAAATCTTCTTACTTTCCCACTCATTCCTTTATCTCCTCTATCTTACTCATTCATGGTAATAACTTCTCTTTCTATTCTTATTTATTGGAGATAAATTATATGCCTTCAGTAAGCACAAAATGCTCCCCTGTAAATAGCAGTCTGCCGACTGTTATTACAAGGGAGCACGGAGGAGTGTTTTTCTTATTTATTGGGCAGTCCAACCGCCATCAACGACGATAACCTGACCTGTCATATAATTAGAAGCTTCCGATGCTAAAAATACTACTGCACCACTTATTTCTTCTACAGTTCCATAACGCTTCATAGGTGTTTTACCTAATAAATTCTTCTTGATGGCTTCTGTTTCTAATTCAAGCTCATTCATTTTCGTCTTTACATAACCAGGAGATACAGCATTCACATTGATATTATATCTGGCCCATTCAAGACCTAAAGCCTTGGTCATCTGGAGAACGCCGCCTTTTGCTACGCAATAAGGAAGAACTTGTTTTTCTCCTACCAATCCAAGTATAGAAGAAATATTGATTATCTTACCTTTGTTCTGCTTTATCATGATCTTACCAAAGGCTTGGGCTGAAAAGAATACACTTTTGAGGTCCAAGTCAATAATTCTGTCCCAATCAGTCTCGGTAAGCTCCTCAGCTTTTTTAGTGATGCTGGAGCCTGCATTATTGACTAAGATATCAACCCTTGAAAACCTCTCTAAGGTCTTGTCTACTAAATTGTCAATGTCTGATTGTATCGTCAAATCTGCTGCAGCAGCTAATGTATCTACCTCGTAATCCTTCTTTATTTCATCAGCAACCACATTGCAATCCTCTTGGCTTCTGCTGACGATGACAACATGTGCACCTGCCTTAGCTAAATCAATAGCCATTTGCTTCCCTAGTCCTTTAGTGGAGCCTGTAACAACAGCAATTTTGCCTGTTAAATCCATTATATTTTCCTTCAAAACTAGACCTCCTTTATACCTGCTAACTTTCTGGCTAGCTTCATCTTGTGTTCCAAATTGGCTTCTCTTACAAGCATAACCTTCATAGCCTGAGGTGATCCAGCTCCGTGCATACTTTCTACTAAAGCAGTTCCGCCTGTCATGTTTTCAACCAGTCTTGCCATTCTTAATCTTTCCTCTGTAGGAACAGATTCTACACCCTTATAGTATTTTTCAATATAGTGTCCTAGCTCAGGATTTCTATATTCTGCTTCAAATGGAAGTGTTGCAATAAGTCCTCCAGCTAGGTCTTGGGATAAGCGACCTATTTCATAGATAAATTTTGTAACATTGTATTTGCCTGAATTGGCTAATGCAGTGTTTACATAATAGGAGCCGCAAGGGGTCTGTGCACCTTCGCTTGAACATGCAATCGAACAAGAATACATGGTGTTAGCCAGGTGCGTCATTTCAGCAATTTTATCTTGAACATGGGATGCCTTTTCAACGCCGCTATACTTCACAAGAGAAGCAGTTGCACCAATGAGAACATCCGATACACCGACTTTACATCCCCCATAGTTTTGTCTATGGTAGCTGGCAAATCTTTCAACTAAGGCTCCTGCATATTGATATTCCCTGAATAAAAATACTCTTTCCCAAGGTACAAATACATCCTCCAGTATCGTTAAGCACTCCCCACCAACCATTCCATATGCTGCATTTCCTTGATCGTACTCGCAATATTTTCGCATATCATTTGTTTGTCTACCAAACATATGGATAACGCCTTCAGCAT
This sequence comes from uncultured Eubacteriales bacterium, assembly GCA_964429195.1. Classification (GTDB taxonomy): domain Bacteria; phylum Bacillota; class Clostridia; order Peptostreptococcales; family JAAYPU01; genus JBBAFM01. The sequence goes on from CAYSBC010000002.1 coordinate 39,664, forward strand.
CTACAGGCAGAGCACAACATATGGCATAATCTTTGTCTTGTTCTTTCAAAGCCATCGTTGGCATGATAATCATTTCATGGGAATTAACCATACCCGTCATATGTGTCTTTGCACCTCTAATAACAATACCCTCTTCATTTTCAGATACAACGTGAACAAAAAGGTCCGGGTCTGCTTGTTGACTTGGTCTCTTGCTTCTGTCACCCTTAACGTCTGTCATAGCTCCTGCGACCATGAGGTCATTTTCTTGTACGTATTCTAGGAATTTCTTGAATCTCTCATGATAGTTTGTACCTAATTCTTTATCAATCTCATAGGTTGTCATGTAGGTTGCATTCATAGCATCGAAGCCAACACATCTTTGATAGCATGTTCCTGTTTGTTGAGATATCATTCTTAACATTTTGACCTTTTTTATTAAATCATCAATGCTATGATGAACATGTGTAAATCGATTGATTTTTTTACCTGTCAAATGAGATTTCACTGTCATAAGATCTTCAAATTCCGGATCATGAGCTAAATCATAAGTTACTGCAACGGAGTTAACGTGTGGTTTTGTCAATGGATGTTCCGTAACATCATCTATTTTCTCCCCATTTGCATAAATAACTGTCTTCATTGTCTTTAAACTCTCTCTATACTCAGCACCTGTTTTCATGTTTGTTTCCTCCTTTAGATAGTCAAATAGTAATTTGTATTTACTTTTCTTGTAGTGCAATTTTTGTGCCAATGTATTAAAATGTTTTTGACACATTATTTAATTTTAAAAAAGCCTGATATTCCAACGTTCGTTTATTTTTACTATTTTCTTAAGAAGAAATTTTGACCTTTTTCTTGTAAACATGTATACTTCATGTTACTTTACATGTATACTATAAACATTAAAGATTCAATATTTTTTGTAAAAGGAGAGTTGTATGTTTTCTAAGAAAGAACGTTCCATTATAAGAGACTCCTGGAATAAATTCTTCAAGCTTGATCTTACTGAAAATTTAGAAGTCAGGCAAGATATTCTCGACTCATGGACAAGGTGTAGCCAGGCCATGGTCCCTTACGATTTAGAAGAATTGCCTTCGATAACTCAATCAGAAACTAACCGGCTTATCGCGGAAAATAAGGAATTAATTGATATCGTAACGCCCTACATTATGAATATTTATGATATTTTAAAGGGTTCCGAATGCGCTGTATGGTTTTGTAATGAAAATGGTATAGTCTTAAATTCTATTTGTGATGACCTTTTATTAAAAAAGGTGCCCTCTATGGCAGCATTATTAGGTACTGATTTTCATGAATTGTCCTATGGGACTAATGCAGTAGGTACTTGCCTTTACTTGGATAAGTCTTTCCACCTTCAAGCCGAAGAACATTACAATATGATTTCTCATGAATGGGTATGCTCCGCATCCCCTATCCATAATGAGAATAAAGAAATTATTGGATGCATCAATATCGCAACTCTATCACGAAGCATGAATGCTTACTCACCAGGCATGGTTACGGCTTTTGCTACTGCTATAGAGAAACAGTTTATACTAGAGAATTCCTGGAAAGAACAGTTCCAGATGAATAATCGCCTTCATGCTACTATCAATACCTTTTCTGAAGGCATCATAACCATATCCAAAAACAAGACAATCCTTTATATCAATAATCTTGCTAAAGATATGCTCGATTTGAATAACAAAACTCTTGTTAGTCAACAATTTGATACCTTGATTGAAACAGACTTAAACCTTGATGGAATTTTATCCTCTAGTGTCCCCCTAAAAAATCATAATTCTCGTTTTTGGGTCGACAATAAAGAGTCTCATCTTAATGTGAATACATCCTATTTTAAAGATAGCACGGGAGCCATCCAAGGAATGGTTATTGCTCTGACACCTTCTAAAGCCATCAAAAAAATTATAGATAGCAAAAAGTCGGCTAGAGCAATTTATTCTTTTGAAGATATTATCGGAGACTCCTCCTTAATGAAAGAAACGATTAAACTTGCTAAAATAGCTTCCAATAGCACTTCCAGCGTTCTATTGTTAGGGGAAAGCGGTACTGGTAAAGAATTATTTGCACAGGCCATCCATAACCAAAGTAACAGAAGGCTTGGCCCTTTTATTGCTGTCAACTGTGGGGGCTTATCCAAGAACCTTATCGAAAGCGAGCTCTTCGGCTATGAGGGTGGCTCTTTTACAGGGGCAAAAAAGGAAGGAAGTCCGGGCAAATTTGAACTGGCCGACGGTGGCACATTGTTCTTAGACGAAATTGGGGAAATGCCTTATGACTCCCAATCCACATTATTGCGAGTTCTTCAAGATAAAGAGATCATCCGAGTTGGTGGTATAACCGGTAAAAAAGTGGATGTGCGAATCATTGCAGCTACAAATAAAAATTTAAATGAGGCTATCAAGAACAATATCTTCCGTCCGGACCTTTATTACAGGCTCAGTGTTTTTATCAATTACATTCCACCACTCAGAAAGCGAAAGGATGATATCCTCCCCTTGTCTCATCATTTTCTCAGAAAATACAGTGACCTTATGGAAAAGCCGATTTACGGTTTTTCATCGGAATGCATCGATTATTTACTAAGTTATAATTGGCCGGGAAATATTAGGGAACTGGAAAACATGATTGAAAGAGCTGTCAATGTCACTCAAAAAAATACAATCGAATTAAAAGATCTGGACCCAACTCTGATTATAGATGATTGGAAAACTGAAGACACCCTGCATTTAGAATCAAAAAACTTTATTGAATTTGAACTATCGACTACTCTGCAAAAGTTTAACGGTAATATAAAAAAGACTGCAGAGTATCTGAATGTTTCTAGAAAAACTATTTATGACCGCATACAAAGATTCAACATTGACCTAAAAAAATACAGATGAATCCCTTCATTTATTCTATAAAGGAGTATAATGTGAATTAACAGCAGAAATAGCTATGCGAGGTGTGAAAAATGAACTTAGCAAAATCCTATGGAAAGCTGGTAAAAAAAAGACTAAATAAACCCCAGTCAGCTTTATCCCTAATTCAATTAGCAGCTTCATTGGAACTTATGAGGTGGTCAAAATTCCCTGATAAGACTATCCCTCCATCCTTTCGTTATCTTTACAAAACCATGTTTCAATACATTCTTGAGCCCATGCAAAACTCTGGGAAATCAGCCTTTGTTAACCTTTTCGCACCTTGTGAGATTTTACATGCCTTCAAAATATATCCCTTGTTCATTGAAGCCATGTCAAACTTCCTTGCCGGACTGTATTGTGAAGACACCTTCATTGATTTAGCTGAAAATATTGGCATTTCTGAAACCCTTTGCAGCTACCACAAAACATTCCTTGGAGCTGCAGAAAAAGAAATACTCCCAAAACTTCAATTCTCAGTGACTACAACCATGATTTGCGATGCTAACATCAATACTTTTAAAAGGATTTCAGAAAAGCAGAATATTCCTTGCTATATCTTGGATATTCCTTATGAATATAATCAGGATACTGAGCAATATGTTAAAGAACAACTGATTGAAATGACAAATATGATAGAGGAAATCACTCACACAAAGTTTGATCTTGACCAATTGAGGGAAGTACTCACTCTAGAAAACGAAACAAAAAAATACATAAAAGATTCTTTAAGTCTTCTTTCAACACGTCATTATCCAAGCCTTATAACCTTAGAAATGGCCAAGCTCATGTTAACCCATTCCGGTATAGGTAGAAAAGAAAGTCTGGATTTCTTTAAAATGTATCATCAAGAGCTTACAAATGCTCCTGCAAAAAAAGGGCCTTCAGTGCTTTGGGTCCATACCATACCCACCTACGAGGAAACCATAAGACAGCTCTTTAACTTAAGTCCGGAATATAATTTTTTAGGTATGGATATTAATTATGATTACATGGAAATGTTGGATGTGAATGACCCTTTTAAAGCTATTGCAAGAAAATTATTAAAGAATGCTTATAATGGTGATATCTCTTATAGAATTAATTCCTTGCTGAAACTCATTGAAATGACGAAAACAGATGGCGTCATCAACCTATGTCAATGGGGATGCAAACAATCCATCGGTACCATCCATCTTTTAAAAGAGGCTTTAAAGAATAAAAACATTCCTTATCTTCCTATTGATGGTGATGGTGCTGACAGAAGAAACACCCCTTCCGGTCAAATCAGAACAAGAGTTGAAGCCTTTCTTGAAATTTTAAATACCCAATACAAGGAGAAAAAAAATGATTGGTTATGTGTGTAAATATACGCCTATTCACATCATAAAAGCATGTGGTGAAAATCCTGTACTCATCGAACCTCATATTTCTAATTTTGATCATGCAGATGCTCTTCTTCATAGTAATATGTGCACCTATAGTAAGGCTATATTGGAGGAAAGTATCAAAAATAAAATAGACAAAATTATTCTTATCAATTGCTGTGATAGCATAAGAAGATTATACGATGTCCTCAAGAAAAATCCTAACATACGCTATATTTATCTATTAGACTTGCCTCAAAAGTGCAATTCATGCTCAAAAGAGCTATTTTATAAAGGAATAAAGGATTTTATCCTCAGTCTTGAAGAAGAGCTGCACACTTGTTTCGATGCCGAAGGCTTTAAAAAATCCCTTCAAGAAGACTTATCCCAAGATTCCGGTGATGCCTTAGTAAAGGAACAAATCAATATTGCATTGATAGGTGCACGCTACTCACAAAGCTTGATGGACCTCATTCAACAATATGATGTCCATATCAAGTATAATCTTACATGCGCCAATCGCTCACTTGATTCCTTTAACTTGGAAGAAGCTGATTTAATTCGCGAGTATTCTGAGCAACTCCTCAATCAATATCCTTGTATGCGCATGTCTGAAACAGAAAGAAGACACGAGGTCCTGTTTCAGGATAAAGAACTGGATGGTATCATCTATCATACTATCAAATTCTGCGACTATTATGGGTATGACTTTGCTAACCTAAAAAAGAAAAGCATACCACCCTTGTTGAAGATTGAAACAGACTCCACTATACAATCAGAGGGGCAACTTCATACTAGAATTGAAGCTTTCTTGGAATCCTTAAATGTCAGAAAAGCATCTTCTATTGGGCCTTATAAAAGAGCTGCTCCTTCTCCTACTCATTTTATGAAGGATACAACTCTAGTAGCCGGTATTGATATAGGATCTACTTCTACAAATGTTGTCCTGCTGGATAAGAACAAGAGTATACTCGCTTCATCGATTGTCAAAACAGGTGCAAAAAGTATAGAGGCTGCCCATAATGCCTTATCTGAAGCTCTGTCAAAGGCCGGGCTCCATAGAAATGCAATAAAATACATTGTATCTACTGGCTATGGACGCATAAGTTTGCCTTTTGCTGATGAGGAAGTCACAGAAATCACTTGTCATGGAAAAGGTGCCCATTTTGTTTTTCCTTCTATCAGAACCATCATTGACATTGGCGGGCAAGATAGCAAAGCGATTAAGCTTGATATCCAAGGCAATGTCAAGGATTTTGCCATGAATGATAAATGTGCGGCAGGGACAGGCCGATTCTTAGACATGCTCACAAAAACCCTTGACATTCAACTGCCTTCTATAGGTCAAGAATCCCTAAAATGGAAAAAGCACATTACTATTTCTAGTATGTGCGCAGTTTTTGCTGAATCTGAAATTATCTCATTAATTGCGAAAAACACTGAGTTGCCCGACATTCTCCATGGTGTATGCGATTCTATTGCCGGTAAAACAACGGTATTGCTGCGTCGTATAGGCGGAGAACCTCCCTATATGATGACAGGCGGTGTTGCCAAAAACATTGGCATCATCCGATGTCTTGAAGACAAACTAGCCCAGAGCATTTTTGTTCCTGAGGAACCCCAAATCATTGGTGCCTTAGGTGCCGCATTGATTGCCCAAGAGAAATATTGGGGCTAGTCCCATCCGGGACTTTGCCCTCCATCACCTTTGAGTTATAACATTCTAAACATATCATCCTTCAACAAATGCACATTTTTCTTTGCAGAGGTAATTTTAGCTAAGAGCATCTCCTTATCCTGGGGCAAAGTACCCTTCAAAGATAAATAGTTGGAAGCATGATTCATTCTGAACACACATTCTGCTCCTGGCTTTAGGTCAATATTCTTTATAATATCTTCTGTTTCCTCTAAAACTTCTAAAGGGGATAGCAGTTCAAATCTACCCGCATCGAGATCCGCCCTCATTTCAGTGTCTCTATCCAACATGAGGGTCAAAACTCCTACATAGTCAGGGCTTATCTCGCCTATTATTTTTCCGGTTTCAGCACCATGCTCCTTGGTTAAGGCCTTACCTCCAAGCCCTGATATCAGGGTTATGGAAAGCTTAATCTTTGTTTCTTTTAATTTCCTTCCGGCTTTGACCATGTCTGCTCTTGGAACACCCTTTTTCGTAGCTGTAATGACGGCTTCACTTCCTGATTCTACACCCATGTAAACAATGCTTAAACCATGTTCATAAAGTAAATTCAGCTCATCCAGGCTTTTCCTCAAAATGTCCTTCGGAGTTCCATAAATGCCAACGCGCTTGCACTCAGGGAACAACTCTTTTATTTTATCCAGAATAAGGATTAAATGCTCTGTTTTTAAGACTAAAGCATCTCCGTCTGCTAAAAATATTCTCTCCACATAACGATAGTATCTTCTGGCCGCCTCCAAATCCTGAATGACCTCTTCCAACTTTCGAATTCTAAACTTTTTATCGATATACATGCTACAGAAGGTGCATGTATTATTGGCGCATCCTATGGTAATCTGTATAATTAAACTTCTGGCTTCACTGGGGGGTCTATAAACTGTACCTTCATATCTCATCCCTATTACATCCTTTCCGGAGCTTCAACTCCCAATAATTTAAGTCCATTAGCTATAGCTTGCTTTGCTGCATAAACCAAGACTAATCTTGCATTGCGTATGTTATCATCTTCCACCAAGACATGATTTTCATGATAAAACCGATTAAAGCCTTGGGCAATATCAATAATATGCCTTGTAATAATTGAGGGCTCATATTTTTCAGCAGCATCACAAATGATTTGCGGTAACTGATGAATCAACTTTGCCAGCTCAAATTCTAAAGTATTGGCCAAAACAGAGTAGTCTATATTTTCAATACTCTCTAAATTGCCATTTCTGAGCAAACTACAAGCTCTTGCATGGGTATATTGAACATAAGGGCCTGTTTCTCCTTCGAAGCTAAGGGTTTTCTCCCAGGAAAAGGCATAATCTTTAATTCTGTTATTCGAAAGCTCTTGAAAAATAATGGCTCCAATCCCAACTTGTCTTGATACTTCATCGATTAATTCTGTATTCACATTTTTTTCTTCAATAATCTTTCGTGTCTGCTCGATAGACCTCTTGAGTACGTCTTCTAAAAATACAACGCGCCCTTTTCGAGTGGACATAGCGCCTTCATCTAAGCTCACCATACCAAAAGGTACATGAACACAATCTTTTGCCCAGTCGTAGCCCATTAATTCTATGATTTTAATCCATTGTTGAAAATGCAGTGTTTGCTGGGAACCTACAACATAAATGTTTTTATAAAAATCATAATGTTCTTTTCTGTAAATAGCTGCTGCAAGATCCCTGGTGATGTACAAAGTGGAACCGTCCTTTTTCGTGATTAAGGCCGGTGTTAAATTATATTCCTCTAAATTCACAATTTCAGCTCCATCAGATTTTTCTAGGAGGTTCTTATTCCTAAGTTCCTCTAAGACTCTGATCATTTTCCCAGAGTAAAAGCTTTCTCCTGCATAGGAATCAAAGTGAATACCTAGCATCTCATAGACCCTGTTAAATTCTACAAGGCTTACATCCCTAAACCATTGCCATAGTTCAGTCGCTTCTTTGTCGCCATCCTCCAGTTTTTTAAACCATGCTCTAGCTTCATCATCAAGCTCAGGCTGGGTTTCTGCCTCTTCATGGTAATGCACGTAGATCTTAAGAAGCTCATTGATAGGATCCTTTTCTATAACCTCTGCTTTTCCCCAAAGCTTAAAGGCTACAATGAGTTTCCCAAACTGAGTCCCATAATCCCCAAGGTGATTAATGGAAACAGTATCGTATCCTACATATTGATAGATATTATTCAAAGCATTCCCTATGAGAGTACTTCGAATATGCCCTATATGAAAGGGTTTTGCTATGTTAACCGATGAAAATTCAACAATAACCCTTTTTCCGCTTCCTACATCGGTTGATCCAAAATTCTCTTGATCCTTATAAACCTGCTGAATCGTATCCTTAATAAAGAATTCTTTATTAATAAAAAAATTGACATAAGCATTGACACTCTCAACCTTATCCAAAACTTTATCATGAATGTTTTCAGCAATTTCTTTGGCAATCAGCGGCGGTGCCTTTTTATAGGCTTTGGCCAGTTTGAAACAAGGGAATGCATAATCACCCATTTTAGAATCTGTCGGAATTTCTATCATTTCCTCAATTTCATTCATTCCCAACATTTCTATTTGCTTGCTCAATAATTCAGCCAATTCCTTCTTATAATTTATCATTTATCCGTCTCCTCTATTCATATTATGTCAAGAAACTATTCATTGACAACTTCTATACCATTCTGTTTTAGCAGAGCGGCCGTTACTCCGTCTCCACTGATTTTTTTGCCCGTAAAGGTACCATCGTAAATTTGACCGCTTCCACAGGAAGGACTGTTACTTTTGAGTATAGCCTTGGTTGCGCCACTGGATTTGGCTATCTGCAAGATTATCCTAGCCCCTTGTATAAATTCCTTTGTCACGTCTTTTCCTTCTTTGTTCATTACCTTTGCATTGCCTTCCAGTACATCCCTTCCATCACCGCCTACTATTTCTGCAGGTGATCTAGGAATTAAAAGTCCTCCTTCGACCTCAGGACATATCTGAATTATTTCTTCATTTTTTATAGGAGAGATTATATTTTCATTGAGATTGTTTCCTCCATTATATTTACAGTTTTCACCTAACAAACATGCACTTACCAATATCATTTTGCTCTCCTCATTTTATCATAATAATGGTTGCTCCCTCTCCGCCTTCACTATAACCGCCTGTTCTATAAGATTCCACATGTCTGTTGCTTTTCAGGAAATCTTGTATGCCTGCCCTCAAGATACCCTCTCCCTTACCGTGTATGATAACTGCCTGTTTTAACCCTGCGAGAAAAGCATCATCAATATACTTATCCACATTCATAATAGCCTCATCCAACAATTGGCCTCTTACATCTACTTGCGGAGAAATGTTGGCTGTTTTGCCATGGTATATATTTTTAAGACTTGTTCTTCCTTTAGGAAGGCTGTTGCTTTCATCTTCAAATTTTCTTAACTGCTTCACATTGACATTTATTTTCATCAGACCTGCCTGAACGGTTAAATCTCCATTCTTATCCGGCAGGGTCACAATTTCACCTTTTTGGCCTAGCGTAAGAACCTCTACTGTCTCTCCAATCCTCAAGTCCTTTGGAATCTTGGTATTTCTGACCTCGATATTCTTAACACCCTCAGCATTTTTTAATATTTCATTTCTCACACTTTTCCTCAGCTCTTCGTAATCCCTGTTTCTTTCCTTCGTATCAGCCATGCTTTGTATCTTTGTCATTTTCTTATAGGCCTCATCTGTAAAAGCCTTTGCTTCTTTGACAATCCTTCTTGCTTCTTCCTTGGCCTCTTGAAGAACTTTTTCTTTCTGATCCTTTAATTTTGATTTTTCGGATTCCAGTTCTTCCTTTAAGTGCTTAATCTGTATTTTAAGCTGAATAGCCTCATCCCTCTCTGTTTCAGCCTCTCGCTTGTCCTCTTCAATAGAGGTGATGACATCCTCAAAGGCTATATGCTCATTTTCTACCAGCTTTCGAGCCTCATCAATAATATGGCTATCTAAACCCAGCTTTTGCGATATCTCGAAAGCATTGGATTTACCGGGAACACCTATCAATAGCTTAAAGGTAGGGCTGAGCGTCTTGACATCAAACTCCATGCTTGCATTCTCTACGCCTTCTGTAACCAATGCATATTTTTTTAGCTCAGTATAGTGGGTTGTTGCAATTGTTTTAACCCCTTTTTGATAAAGATACTCTAAGAGTGCCATGGCTAGTGCAGCTCCCTCGGTTGGGTCTGTTCCGGCTCCCAATTCATCAAGGAATACTGCTGATTGATCATCTGCATCTTTCATGATGTCTACTATATTGGTCATATGGGCGGAAAAAGTACTCAAGCTTTGCTCGATACTTTGTTCATCGCCTATATCTGCAAAGACCTTCTTAAAAATCCCCATCTCTGTACCATATTCAGCAGGAATGTGTAATCCGGATTGGGTCATGAGAATAAAAAGACCCACAGTCTTTAATGTTACAGTTTTACCTCCTGTATTGGGGCCAGTGATGACCAATGTGTCAAAGTCGTCACCTAATTTAATGTTGGTAGGAACAACAACCTTTTTATCCAGTAAAGGGTGTCTACCTTGATTAATCCGTATATACCCTCTTTCATTGAGCTTAGGCTCAATACCCTTCATTTTATTTGAAAGCTTTCCCTTCGCAAAGATACAGTCCAGCTTCACTAAAATTTCTTGATTGGCTAACAAGGCCTCGCTGTTTTCAGCTATCATGTTGGACAATGCAACTAATATTCTTTCTATTTCCTTTTCTTCTTTGAGATAGAGCTCTTTTAATTCATTGTTCATGTTCACGATAGACATAGGTTCGATAAATAGGGTTGCGCCTGTAGAAGATTGGTCATGAATGATGCCGCCGAATTTACTTCTATATTCCTGTTTGACAGGGATAACATAACGATCTTTTCTAACGGTAACAAGGGCATCCTGTAGCATCTCTTTGTTGGCGGAAGATGTAACGATACTGTTTAATTTGCTCTTTATCGCCTCGTTTTGACTGCTGATTTTTCGTCGAATATTTTTCAGATCGGTGCTGGCAGCATCAGCAATCTCATTTTCGGATACAATACATCGGTCGATTTCATCCTCTAAATTTCTATTCGTTATTAAAGCCGACATGAGTCCTCGAATGATGCCTGTATCAAGAGCTTCATCTTCCTTTATGTAGTTCTTCACTTCTTTAGTCGTTCTCAAGTTATATAGTATTTCCAGCAGCTGTTTAGGAATTAAACTGCCACCTTTTTCTGCTCTATAGATACTTGCTCTATTATCATAAAGTTGATTCAAAGGTGCTCTTCCCTTTGCACTCAATAAGGAAGAAGCCTCTGACGTTTCACTGAGCTTTTCTCTTACCCTATTGATATGGATATCAGGCATCATTTTGGATAGTTGTTCTTTACCCATTTGTGAAACAGCTTCTTCGATAAGCATTTCTTTAATCTTATGATATTCTAATGCTTTGAGGGTCTTTGAATTCATCGTTTCCTCCATAACTCAAACGGGCTGCTTAAATTTTAACCAGCCCTAACAAACTTACTTTTATTTTTCTATCTTTCAACAAGTTTATGTAAATCATCAAGTTCCTTTTTTAATTGGACGTTGGCCATTTCTGTATCAAAATAAGCATTTTCTATCTCTTGCTTGGACTTCATCAATTCTTGAATTTCTCTTTCTTTTTCTTCTGCCTCCGACATATAAAATGACAATTCTTCTTTAAGCTTGTCCAATTCTTTTTTTAAGGACTCATATTTGCTATTATGCCCATCTATTTCTGATTGAAGGGATTGATTTTGTTGAACCTTATCTTCCAGTTCATACTTGATGGTGTTGATTTCATTGACATCTCTTTCTTTATCTTGCTTATACTGCAAATAACTATTCTTTAATTCTCTTAAATTGTTATCTTTATTCTTTAATTCTACAGAATACCTGTCTAGCTTAACACGGGTATTTTTAAGTTCCTGCCCTGTTTTGAAATATTCATCTGTTATATTGATGGCGGATAAAACAGCTAACATCTGAGCATTATGCTGCTTTCCTTTGTCTGCAATTTCATTCATTTTTGCATCCACATAGCTTGCTAAGCTGAGCATATATTCCTTTGAAGCATCTCCTGCTATCCTATAATCTTGTCCATAAATTCTAACATTTACTTTCAATTTTTCTTCCATGGAAACATCTCCCTCTCAGTATACCTATACATCTGTTTCATTCAATTTTATATTATTTTCAACAATATATCAATGTCAAAGGCCTAAAATGTCAATTCAATAGCTCTTTCGAAATAAAAAGAGTGTCGCTGTTTTTATTTCGAAAGATGAGTACAAATTCCACCTGCCCAGTGTTTAAATCATTTTGCTTATAATCATACACAAAGTCATGACTTTTGTAAAATTCGAGAGCCTTTCTATTTTTTTCATAGACTGAAACGGCCAACAGATTATAGCATGTCTTTACATAATCGATTAATTGACTACCGATTCCTCTGCTCTGATACTTTTCATCAATAAATAAGGCGCCAATTGTATCTTCCGATAATATGGAGACAAAGCCTACTACCTTTTCATCCTTAAGATACACATAGGTTACAGCCTGAGGTATATATTCTGATCTGACAACTTCCTCTGCTCTTCTCCAGTAATCCTCATCGATAAAATGGTGAGCCTTGATCGTAGTTGAAAGCCAAATAGCCATGACTTCATCTAAATCCTTTTCCATGAATCTCCTGATCATTTTGGTGAACTCCTATAAAATAATTTGATTTCTTTTATTATAAAGTGTTTTATAACCAAAGTGTAAAGAACAAAATACAGTTAAGCAAACCGATGTACAAATAGCAATCATAATGGAGATTTGATAGGTAATGGCTGTTGTAGGAAGTGTCCCCGACAATATTTGTCCGGTCATCATTCCAGGCAACGAAACAATACCCATTCCCAGCATTCCATTTATTGTGGGCAATAAAGCTGTTTCCAATGCATTATTGGCATAGGGCAACAAGATTTTTTTCGGGGATACTCCAAGATTTAGGAGAGAATCTATTTTTAATTTTTGGCTCTCCACGTTTTCTGTAAAGGCCTTTAAGCCTAATGTGACACCTGTCATAGCATTGCCTATGATCATTCCACCCAGTGGAATCATATATTGGGGGTTGAAAATATCCATTCGAATGACAACGACGACAAAAAATATTAAAGTAAAAAGACCTGATACAGTTAAAGAAATGGATACAGCCATTTTAAATTTTCTATTTAAGCCTCTATTTTTGGATAGTACGCGCCTTATAGAAAAAAGTATCATGATGCCTATATAGGCTACAGTAAAAGCAGGATGTGGATTCTTAAAGATATAGGTTAATAAGAGTCCCGCTAAAATTAATTGAACGGTCATTCTAAAACTGGCTACAATCAATAATTTGCTCTGTTCTATCTTCGACTTTTTCATGACGACCAGCACAATAATGAGTAACAAATAGATTAAACTAAAATTAAAAAGATTTAATTGTACAACTTGTTGCATTCTCACCACCCCTTTTTGAGGAAGATTGTTTTCTCTGCGAAAGTTTCAGCCAATGAATTGTCATGGCTGACAACGATAAGTGTTATCCCCTTTTCCTTGGAAAATTCAATAATATTTCTCATAACGGAATGACTATTTTCTGTGTCTAGTGCTGCAGTGGGTTCGTCAAAAAGAATAACCGGTGGCTGAAAGGATAAATAGATAGCCAAGTAAACACGCTGCCGCTCTCCTCCAGACATGGTTGTACAGGACTTGTCCAAGTCAAAGGCTATACGACACAAGTGTAAAAAATGGTGTTGGACCTCATCATCAGGCACTTGCTCTTCTCTATAATCATAAAACATTTTAAAATTTTCCCGAATGGTTTTATCAAATAAAAAGACGGATTGCCCTATCAGCAAGACTTCTCTTCTCAAATGAATGGAATGGATATCCAATATATTCTTACCCTCGTAAAATATGTCGCCATGGCTTTGTGTTAAGGTTCCATTCAATAGCCTTAGCAAAGTGCTCTTTCCACTGCCACTTTCTCCTGCAATAAAGGTAACACACTTTTTAGGTATCTCCATATCCGGGTAATATATTAAGTTATTAAATGCCAAATCTTGAGTTTGAAATAATATCAATGCAGAATCTCCCTTAAATTGCAGTTAAAAACCTAGGTAGAACATATAAAACCCGATGAGCAACAAAGCTATACCTGTAATGGCCTTTAACCATTGACTCCACGCCCCGTATCTCTCATCGTCAATCAACTTCTTTACAAAGCCAATGGATGTTCCTACCATAATCACTAGCACACTGTGGCCTATAGCATAGAATAATAAAAGCATAATTCCTCGTAAAATATCGCCACCCCGCGCAACAATCCCAAGTAATACAACAAGCACCGGTGTAGCACAAGGCGAAGAAAAAACACCTCCTAAAATACCCGCTATAAAAGCTCCCAGATAACCCTTCTTCGTATTCTTTGAAATAAGATAGGTGGAAGGAATGAAACTGAAGATCTCTAAAACCTGTAAAGACATGAGTATCATTAAAACACCTAAAACAAGGTACCACCAGGAATTATTGATACCCATAAGTTTCCCCACTATAGATGCAATCGTTCCCAGCACAGTAAAGGTAACGGCCATACCTAAGGAAAAGGATAGGGAAAGCTTAAAAGCTTTCTTAGTATTATTAGCTCCTGTTCCACCAACATAACCAATGACGAGAGGTATACTGGATAAAGAACATGGCGTAAAGGAGGTCAATAAACCCGCCAAAAAAGCAATGAAAGGGGCTAGCCAAATGCTATTCTTTATAAGAAGAGCTAAGGATTCAACCCAGGAATCAATCAATTACCGAAACCCCCATTTCTTTAAAAATCTCAAGGAACATTTCCTTTGACATATAACCTTCATGGGCGGTATAAACATGCTCATTTGTAGTTTTTAAGGTGTATATTAACATGGTTTCCGTATCCAATGGATTATAAGGCTTACCATCCTGATCAAAGAAAAATTGAGTGGGAACGACTTGTACTGGGAAACCCTCTGCTAAGCTTGGATCCTTCCATACATCATAATATTTGATTATCACTTTTCCTTGATATTCTGCATGGAGTTCTCTTAAAATCGGTTCCATTTCCTTACAAGGAGGGCAGCTATCTGCTCCAAAATCGATGATAATAGGCAAACCATAAGACTTTAGCTTATCTAAATTAAGACTAGCCGACTCAAGTGCAAAATCCGGATTTTCTGTGATCGCCTCTTGATTATAATTATCCCTTTGATGGTTCTTAACAATCCATATTCCAATAATAACAACTAGAATGGCTATAAGAATAATCATTCTTATAAGACCTTTTCTTCTATTCCCAATCAATCTATTCATCCTCAATTCTATTCGATATTTTATGCATTTTATCATATATTACCTAAAAAAGCATCTCCTATTATATACTCTTTTTGAAATCCTGTTATTCCCCTGCCGTTGAATATTCTAATTTCCACTCTACTGAAATATTGGCTTTCCCTCAAATAAATACTCCTCTTGATTCAACAGTGTTTAACTGTCTTCTACAAGAGGAGCATCTATAGCTGATAAATTTTAATTTTTAAGGACGTCCGACTCTCCGACTTCAAAGTTATAAACGATTGCCTTTGTTGGACAATCTTCAACTGATTTTAAAATTAAATCACTCTCTTCAAGATTCATTTCTCCTTTAATAATAGCCTTTTTGTCCCTTATTTCATAATAATTCGGTAAGATTTTTGCACATATACCGCACCCGATGCAATACTCCTCTTTAATAAACAATTGGTTTTTCTCTTTTGCATTGTCAACACTCATCACATCTTCCCTTTTAACAAAGATATTCATGATATTTGCCATAATGAAAATGGCAATAACAGTTAATACCCATCTAGTCACCATAAACTCCGGACTTAGAAACTTTGCCTCGCTTATTAACATAGGAACTTTAATAACTGCCCATGCACTGATGATGATAACAACATTCTTAATACTGGCTCCCTTTGATAATAGCATTTTGCAAATAGGGAAAGCAGCATAAATAGGACCTGCAGAAACACTCCCTAAAATGAGAGAAAATATACTTCCCAAAAATCCTGATTTATCTCCAAAACGTTTCATGATGACTTCTTTCGGTATCCAGGCTTCAATCACCACAGTCAACAGAAAAACAACCGGCATGATCATTATCATTTCCTTAAGATAATAAAGACTATTTGAGGCTGATTGACTTCCTTTTTCAGGGGCTACAACAAATAGCACAGCATATAAAAGGATTACAAGAAAAGGCAACTTATTTTTTTTAATCATTTGAATCATAGCAACACCCCCATTGTAACTGCAATTATCATAGCGGCAACAAAACTTAATATGTTTCGTGCTACCGTAAATTTAAGACCAAATTCTTTTTTCTCTAAAGGAATCGTAACAACACCAACCATGGTAAGTGTTGTTAAAAAGGCAACAGCAGGTACAATACTAGCACCGGCATCTACAAAAGATCCCACTAAAGGAAAGGCTACAAAAGCCGGTATAAGTGTTATGCTTCCAGCAAGAGCACCTACAATTGTTGATAGCAAGGTATTGGTCGACCCGAGGGCCGTTTTTATCATTTGAGGTGGAATAAAGGTTAAAAGCAATCCAATTGAAAAAATAATCCCAACGATCTCTCCCATCATGCTGCCCATCATTCTCTTTGACTTTTTCATAGCCTCAAAAGTTTTTTTCTTGTCTCTAAAAAGAGTAATAAGAGTTAGAACAATGGTAATAATGTAAAATGCACGCGTAAATACATCCATAGATGTCCTCCTTTTATATTTGATATGCAATCATTATAAATGTATAATATAAAAAAAGGCGTTACATAAGTAACTCCTAGGAGGCATAGAAATCATGGATTATATGCAATTAATGGAAGCATCTACTCTTTTAAAAGGCCTTTCAAAAGAGCAGATAAGTGATTACATCCAATTGAAAAAATTTAAAATTGTTACCTATAAAAAGAATTCTGTTATTCATTTGGAAGGTGATCACTGCACCAAGCTGGAAATCATTTTATCCGGGAAAATTGTCATTGAACGGATTGAAGAATCCGGTGATTTACTGATTATTAAAGAATCTTACCAAGGCAATATATTAGGAGGCAATCTCATATTTTCTAACTTTCCTTATTACCCCATGACAGTTACAACACAGAAACCCTCTATGCTATTAGAAATTAATAAAGAGCTACTCATCGATTTGTGTTGTAACAACAAATCCTTTTTATTGAGCTATCTCCAATTTATTTCCGATAACACTCTCGTGTTAAGTGATAAAATCAAATATTATGTCAATCGCACTATACGTGAAGGCCTGATTAATTTTCTTAAATATGAAAATGCAAAGCAAGAAACACTTCGCATAAAATTGCATATTACAAAAAAAGCCTTGGCTGAAAAAATAGGCGTCCAGAGAACATCCCTGTCCAGAGAGCTTCAAAAAATGAAAAAAGAAGGTCTTATTGATTTTGATGCTTCTTCTATTACAATTTTAAACGAAGCTATTCTAAAATAGAAAATTGGATTTGTATCACACAAATCCAATTTTAGACTGGAAGTTAAACATCGCCTCGTTTTACTGAATGTTTTTTATTATTAGGATTATGGTTTTGATTCTCTCTTGTAATAGGTGTTTGTCCATTACATTTTTCCATTCTAGCTTTTTTATTATCAGGTTGACTGTCTTTTGTCATCTTCTTCCTCCTTACATTGGCTTGGCCTTTTCGTGACCGTATTTAGCTTTACCTTGTATTTCGGGAACAGGTTTTTGATCATTTTTATTTATTTTTGGATAAGGTCTTTTCATACCAGCTTTTGCCATATAGTTCACTTCCTCTCCCATGTTATTTTACCCAAATCTCAAGAAATCTTTTAAATATAAAAAAATGGTTTCTCTTGTCATAAGATTAACCATTTTTAGCAGCATTAGTTCCTTAAAATTAATTATCATTGGGTTGAACAACATCGATTGGAACTTCGTTTTTAGCTTCTGCAACTTGTAATTTTTCTGTTAAATCTTGAGTTCTCGCTGTTAATGCATCAACTTGCGCGATTAAATCCTTTGTTTCTTTTTTGTATCTTCGAACTTCATTTTTTAAAATGATATGTTTGACTAGGCCTAATAGGGTAACAATAAGTGCTCCGAGGGCGGCAGAAACAAATATGACTACTGCTTGGGAAACTCCCTCAAATTTATAGAAAAATAGATTAATAGCAACAGTTTGGCTATTTATCAAAGCAAATATGGCAACAATAGCACAAACCAAAAGTCCAACAATAAACATAAATTGATTTTTTTGCATATTTCCCCTCCTCAAAATTAGGTTGTTTCTAACCTTCGCAACTATGTTATCATCTCAAATGAGTATAGTATTGTATTTATTATACCCCTGACTTGTTAAAAAAGCTATATTCAATAAGAATAATTTTCCTTTAAACGTCTATTTAGCCTTTTTAAATTTATCTTTTAACTCTTTCTCTTTTTCCTTAAGCTTATCCCTTAATTCCTTTTCTTCTTTTTTAAGTCTTTCTTTTAATTCTTTTTCTCTAAGCTTTTCCCTATTTTTTTCTTCCTTTAGCCTATCCTTTAACTCTTTTCCCTCATCCTTAAGCTTATCCCTTAATTCCTTTTCTATTTTAAGTCTTTCTTTTAATTCTTTTTCTCTAAATTTTTCCCTGTTTTTTTCTTCCTTTGATCTACCCTTTAACTCTTCTTCCTCATCTTTAAGCTTATTTCTTAACTCCTTTTCCTCCTTTTCTCGATCTTTAAGTTCTTCTCTTATGCCTTTTATAGCATCTAATAACCCTTTCTTTTCTTGTTGATGAGTCATTCTTTCTTCTTTGCTGACTATCCCCTTATCACTTCTACTATTTTCTTCTGTAAGAGCATCCTTATATTCATTATAACGAGATACGAGTTCGTAAGTCGTCATTTTTTCATTTTCAACTTCTTGATGACTTAACCCTATCTTTTCCTCTATGATAACTTCGCCGGGAGATTTTTTCAATTTTTGAGCTTTTTCAAAGGTTTCAACATCACTATCCACATATTCAACTTTGATAGATTGAACATCTTTTGTAGACTCAGCAATTTGTTTTGATAATTCTTCCTTGTACAATTCACCTTTTATATCTGTAATCGAAATGATTATTCCATTATCTTTTTCAGAAGCAATATACCCTTCCTCTATTGCAACTACAATAAGACTGTTGATAGCATCATGAACATTCATTTTTAAGACTTCTTTTTTGGAAAGCAAGGCTTCCCCATCATCATTTAATGAATGTGCTCCAATCACCTTCATTTGCTTATTATAGGTTAATTCTACGCTAGGATTAATATCAATGTTGACATGACCTGCGACTTGGTTGGTCTGATAATAGTTTATGCTCGGAAATATCATAATGATGAATAAGATGGCCATGATAGAAAATCGTACTCTATATTGTTTCCATTGTAATTTAGGTAGTTCCCAATTAAAGATGGATTTGTTCATTTCAATTTCATCACCGCATTCATAATTCATTGAATTTTTTAATCGAACCTTTTTATAATCACCTGCCTTTGTTAATACAACGGCATGGTTTCCTATTATTTCTAAAATAATTCCCTTCACTCTTATCACCTCCATCATTCTATATAGTCGCTTAAATATATGAATCTCGGATCCATCAATATCATACATGCTATGATAAAGCTTCTTCCTCTTTCAATTTTCTTCCGATTGACCCCATAAACATCAGACAATTTTTGTATGGGTAATCTTTTATTCTTTTTCACTTCCACCAACAGCTCACAATGCTCATATATGTATCGACTCATCTCTTTGTAGAGGTCCTTTAATTTCTTGCTTTTAGGTGAAGACTTCGCTAGTTCTATAAAATCCACATTCCAATAAGATAATTCTTTCTTGTATTCATGAATAACCTCAACCCTTTTATCCTTATCCATTTGCTCATAGTATTTCTCGACAGATTTTTCATTCACTTCCATATGATTTTCATCAATTGCACCATAAACAGGGTTTGCCTTTTCTTTTCGATAATAATCAATGACCCTCTGCCTGATGATAATCCTTGCTAAGTTTATAAATGCTCCCTTTTCTCGGTTATAACCTTGGACAGCTTCGGCAAAGGCCAACATTCCTGTTGTCATAAGCTCATCACTGGAGCTATCAATTGATTTATTCTCTATTTTGGACAATTCTGAGGCAATAAATGGCTTATATTTATGTATTAACAGGTTCAATTCATCTTCATTATTTTTTGCTTTTAGTACAAGCTCAGTCAATTCGCTATACTGCTCCATAATTACCTCCTTTTTTACTACATTCATTATACGTCATTCTATTTTACATAACAAAAAGTAATAAAAAAGTAATAAAAAAGTTTTTGAATAGTAGAATATCACCCTAAGACGGGTCTAGGGTCCTAGGGTGATATCTGTGTTGCTAAGTTCGTATTTTTAATACGTACTTAATACTAGGGTATTTCCATTTAGGGCATTGGATATTCTATTGGGGTATATAGAACATCCTATTTGGGTCTTACACTATAGGTTCCGTAAAGGATATGTTAAAAAGTGAGGTAATAAAAAAATAAATATTTTTTAAAGTAGTAAACTCATTACAATTTAGAATACTACAACTTGTTTGGGAGAAAATAAAATAAGCAGATAAATGAATGGAGGAATGATGATGCATACAGTTTTTAAAGGATCCATTAGCTTTGGTCTTGTCAATATACCTATAAAAATGTTTGCGGCAACTGAGGAAAAGGACATACGCTTTCGAACACTTCATAAAAAATGTCACTCACCTATAAAGTATGAAAAGAAATGCCCTCATTGCAATGAAGAAGTAAAACAGGAGGATCTTGTTAAGGGCTTTGAATATGAGCCGGGTAAATTTGTCATTATCTTGGAAGAAGATATTGAGGCAGCCAAAGAGGATGTCAAGGCACATACTATCGAAATATTAGACTTTGTTAACTTGGATGAAATTGATCCCATCTATTTTGATAAAACTTATTATATTGCACCACAACCCGAGTCTTCAGCAAATGCAAAGGCCTATAATCTCCTCCGGGAGGCCATGAAGCAATCGAATCGTATCGCTATTTCACAACTGACTATGCGCAATAAGCAAATATTAGCCGCTCTTCGAGTCTTTAACAATGTTGTGATCTTAGAAACACTATTTTACCCGGATGAGGTACGCCCAGTTTCGGAAGTTCCGGCTTTGCCCGAGGATACAACAACAGATAAAAAGGAGATGGAGATAGCCTCCATGGTTATCGATAATCTGACTGCCAAATTCGACCCTGGAAAATATAAAGATAATTATAGGGAGGCATTGCGCAATGTGATTGAAAACAAAATTAAAGGAAAGCAAACTGTTACAGCTTCAGAAGCTCCTCAAACAAGCAATGTCATTGATCTCATGGAGGCTTTGCAAGCCAGCTTAAAGGAAACAGAAAAATCAAAACCAAAAGAAGCAAATAAGGCTAAAACTACAGCAAAGGATAAAATCACAGCAAAGCCTAAAAGAAAAACAGGCAGTTAAATGATCCAGTGCATGGAGCCTCTTATCCGACAAGATATTATCCTCGATAAAGATTTTATCCACCAGATAAAATGGGATGGCATAAGAGGATTATCCCAAATACGCAATAACAATATAGCCATCTATACGAAAAAGGGGTTGAATTGTACAGATTCTTATCCAGAATTATTTCAACTGCCTGAACAATTAAAGGCTTCCCAAGCTATTTTGGATGGAGAATTAGTCGTATTTAATGATGAGGGAATACCCTCTTTTTATCGCTCTTTAAAAAGAAACCGTACTAAAAATCCATTGCATGTACAAGGATTGCTTCACGATTATCCTGTCAAATATATTTTATTTGACCTACTTGAATTGAATAATGAAAACCTAAGAAATAAAACCCTGACAGAAAGGCAAAAAATTTTACGAAATTGCTTTCAGCCTTCAGCTACTGCCGTTATCACGGATAATTTTTTAGATGGAAGCAGTCTTCTTGAGCTTATTAAAGAAAAAGGTATGGAAGGTATTGTCTCTAAAAGGGCAAGCAGTCCCTATATTCCGGGTAAAGTTCACACCGATTGGTTTAAAATAAAAATAAAGAAGAAAATTCTTTGTGTTATCATGGGAATCAAACTCAAAAATAATATTCTTGCTTCTCTCTCTTTAGGTATTTATGAAGATAAAACCCTCGTACACATTGGTCATGTTTCTTCCGGATTAACCCAGAAGGATCTAAAAATACTCAATGAGTCCGTACTCAGTAATCAGGCAATTGCCAAGGAAATTCATAATGACAGGATTGACCTTGAGCCCCTTTTAACCTGCTGGGTTCTCTTTTCAGAATGGACTGACAAAGGGACCTTGCGCCATCCTGTATTCATTGGGTTTAGCCATGATCCGGTATTAAAAGCCAGTGGAAGGGAAATTGTATATGAATGAATTAATTGTTGAGGGACAAAAAATTAAAATCACCAACCCAGAAAAGCTATTATGGCCAGAGGTTCAAATAAGAAAAATTGATTATCTTCAATACTTGATCCAAATTGCACCTTACTTATTATCCCATACCAAGGATAGGGTATTGACCTCTATACGCTATCCCAATGGCATCGGCAAACCTTCATTTTATCAAAAACATTTACCCAAGAAGGCACCCGACTTTGTTGACACCTTGAAAATCGATGGCGATACTTTTATCAACTTAAACAGCTTGCCTACACTCTTATGGCTTGGAAATTTAGCGGCACTTGAATTTCATACTACCTTTAACCGTGGCAATGAAAATGAATTGACCTCTTTAGTCTTTGATTTAGACCCATCGGAGGGTCAGTCCTTTGATGATGTCCGACAATGTGCCCTTCTTATCCATCAAGAATTGCAAAATTTAGGTATAAAAGCTTACCCTAAGACAAGCGGAGCAACAGGACTTCAAATTTTCATTCCCACTAAAAAATATACATTTGAACAAGCTCGAAAAATAAATACCTTCTTCGGGAAATACTTTGTTCAAAAGTACCCAGAAAAAATGACCATTGAACGCCAAATAAAAAAAAGGGGTTCCTTACTTTATTTTGATTATCTTCAAATGTGGCGAGGTAAAAACATCATATCGGTTTATTCTCCAAGAGCAGTTCCTCATGCAAATCTATCCATGCCTATAGAATGGAATGAACTCGAAGTCGGTTTAAGTCCTAGCAGCTTCACATTGATGAATGCAGCGGAACGGCTTTCAAAAAAGGGTGACTTGTTTGATGCCATCGAAAAATTTCATGCTATCAACCATTCCACCCTTTTAGATCAAATATTATATAACGAAAAACATGTTTAGATTTGATGGCCTAAAACAAAGCCGTCCTTGATTCCATCTATAGCTTTTCTTGGTTTGCTCGCATCACCTATAAGATACACTTCAGGAATTTTCTGTTCTAAGTCTTTAAATAACTGGTTTTCAGATTTTGCGCCGATGGCTACGGCTACCGTGTCACACCCTATCTTCTCTACCTTGCCATCCTTGCTTTCAATGATGACACCATCATCCTCAATACTCTTGACAGTCGTCAATGTCCTCACATCTACGTGGGCTTTTTTTATCTTATCAAGCAAAATCCACTTTGTAGAAGGACCTATATCACGTCCTATGGATTTTTCCATTTCAATAACAACTACATCTTTTGTACCTTTTGTTGCCAGTTCTACAATTCTTTCCGGTGTTTCGGCTTTATTTAATAAGAGGAATTTGACTGTTTCAGCATCGATTGTACCCATAGCAGCCAAATAAGATGCTGTTTCTAAGCCTACAGCTCCTCCTCCTATGACAACAATCTTTTGACCCGGAATATATTTTTTATTTAAAATATTCCATGCTGCTGTAACATGAGGTTTCTCTATACCCGGAATCGATGGAATAATTGGCTCCGCACCAGTAGCTACAATCACCGCATCGGGTTTAAAAGATAATATCTTTTCTACAGTAGCTTCCATGTTGAATTCTACGTGAACTCCGGCAGCATAAAGGTTGCATTCCGAATCTTCAACTAAATTCAAAAAATCCTGTCTTCCCGGGGTTGCACCGGCTAAAAGGGCTTGACCGCCTAATTCATCGCTTTTTTCCCAAAGAGTGACCTCATGACCTCTTTGGGCTGCTACAATGGCTGCTTCCATCCCGGATACGCCTCCACCGATAACCAATACCTTTTTGATTTTCTCTGTATTTTCTAAAGAGTATTCTAATTCTTTACCTGCTCGAGCATTGACTAAGCATTCGGTTTCCCTGTTCCTAAAAACATTATCAAGGCATCCTTGGTTACAGCCAATACACCTTCTTATTTCGTCCATTCTGTTTTGCGCCGTTTTAACAGGTAGATAAGGATCGGCCAAAAGTCCTCTCGCCATGCCAATCATGTCCACACCGCCATTTTGTAAAATCTCTTCCCCATCAAATGGATTATTGATTCTGTTACAGGCGATAACCGGAAGATTGGTTGCTTTTCTGATACTTTGTGCTAAATAAACATAGGCTCCATTAGGGACATCCATCGTTATCTGTGGTACTGGAGATTCATGCCATCCCCCGGTAACGTTGAAAGCATCCACGCCTAATTTCCCTAATTCTTTGACGAGGTCGATTACTTCTTCATTGGGTATACCATTGACCATAAAATCATTGCCTGAAATCCTGAAGATTATAGGCATACTTCCAACCTTTTCTCGAACCTCATGGAATACTTCTAAACAAAATCGCATGCGATTGGCAAAGGATCCACCGTATTCATCTGTCCTTTTATTGGTTAAAGGAGATAAAAACTCACTGATGAGATAACCTGCACTTCCAATGATTTCAACAGCATCATAGCCGGCTTTTTTCACTCTTACAGCTGCTTGACCGAATCGGTCAATGACTTGTTTTATATCGCCAACGCTTAGCTCCTTAGGCTCTTCCCTTGTCAATCCTGAAGCCAAGGACGAAGGGGCTAAGGATTGAAGTCCTGTTACCGCAGAGGAAGAGTACCTGCCGGGGTGAAATAATTGGGCAGCAATTTTACTTCCGGATTCCTTTACAGCTTGGGTAAGTTTTTGATGCCCCGGGATATATGCATCTTTACTTAAAGAAAGACTGTCCATATAACCATGTCCGTCAATAGGACAATTCCCCACGATAATAAGGGCTGCTCCACCCTTTGCTCTTTCCCTGTAAAATTCTACTATCTGATCAGAAACATAGCCTCCTTTACAATAACCTAATTGCATGGGAAGCATCACAATGCGATTCTTAAGCTCCATATTCGAAATATGAGTAGAAGATAATAATTTCATTTTTCCCCTCCTTAAACCGAAAACCGATTCTATTTTAATATATTTTAATCATATCATATTTGAACTACCCGAGGTAATAAATATCATGGGTGACTATTAAGACTACAAAACTATCTTTATACCATATCCACAATCCGGACAAACATTATCATGAATCATCATCTTGGATGAAAAGCCAGTCCGCTCTATTAAAATTTTCTTACACTGTGGACAGTAAGTCGAATGATTCATATCGACATTGCCTACATACACATAATTTAAATACTTTTCGGCAATTTTCTTATCTGCAAGCATCACTTCAATATCTGTAGCCGGTCGATTCATTTTGTATGTTGGAAAATACCTGGATAAATGCAATGGAATGTTTTTATCCAGCTCTCCCAAATAGGATGCCACTTTTGCTATCTCTTCCTCCGAGTCGTTGAGCCCATTGACAAGCAAAGTGGTAATTTCCACATGACATCTTTCAAAAGCCTCCTCAATGGTTCTTTTTACGAATTCCAGATGCCCTCCACAAACTTTCTTATAGAAATCCTCTTGAAAAGCCTTTAAATCAATGTTCATTGCATCAACGAAAGGTAAGAGTTTTTTTAGGGGCTCTGTCTCTATATAGCCATTGGTGACAAGAACAATGCTAAGATGAGGATATGTTTCTTTTAATTTTTTTGAAGTGTCAAGAACGTATTCATACCAAATTGAAGGTTCATTATAGGTAAAAGCAATACCTATATTATCATCGAATCTTAAAGCTATTTTGATGAGCTCTTCAGGAGAAAGATAATTGCTTTCCGGCTGTCCCTGGGCAATAGAATAATTTTGGCAAAAATCACATGTAAAATTGCATCCAAAACTACCTGCAGATAAGATGTTTTTTGTAGGCTTAAAGTGATAAAGGGGTTTTTTTTCAATAGGATCCATTGCAATCGACGTAATCTCACCGTAATTAATTGTTTTCAGGCTACCGTTTTTATTGGCCCTGACAGAACAAAGCCCATATTGGTTTTTACCTAGGACGCAGTGATGAGGACATAAAAGGCATCGCAGTTTATCCCTAAATTCTTCATAAAACAATGCTTCCACTATCATTCCATCACCCTCATTCTGAATCTATTTCTTTATGGCGTATCACTTCAAATTTTTCTATTTTATAATCTGCATAAGGCGATATATTTCCCTTTTGAAGTGCAATATCCAGCTGCCTTTCTACGGTATCAACACCCTCTAAATCCGGTAGTAATAGCCCCGATTTTAAACCACTTCTTACGATAACGCCATATTTCTTAGGATCCAATTCATCTTTTGAAGCCTTTTCAGGATTTGTAATCACATCCACAGAAAAATCTATACTTGGAAGCTCTTCTTGGCTAACAGGATCAAATCGTGGATCATGCTCACCTGCTTGAATCGCATTTCGAATAATTTCTTCAGCGATGCTGGCAGTTGTCGGAAATACAGTTCCAATGCATCCCCGCAATTGCCCTTCCTTCTTAAGGGTCACAAATACACCCCTTTTGTTGCTCTTCATTTCATCGGTTACGTAGGATGGGATTTTCATAGGCTTCCCATGTTCTAAATAGTGGGTAAGGCTCTCTCGAGCCAGCTTGGCATAAGGATTTTTTGTATTGAGTTTGGCCTTGAATAGCTTTTCATTTTCTTCTATTAGACGAGCATACATATTCTCCTTACTTTTCTCCAAGGAAAACTTCATCACGGCATATCCGACACCGAAAACCCCCTCATAAGCAAGAAGTTGTCCGGAAATGGCATAGCCATCCATTGCTCCCAACATGATATAGTAAGATCTGAGTCCGCACTCTCCGGCTTCTTCTATCATAGTTGGGTCCATGTTAAATATGCCGGCCACATCACCTCGTGTTAATAGAGATACAATCTCATTATCAAATTTCTCACCATAAGGGCTATAGGCATAGGACCCATCTTCAATAAGCCTATGGGACAAATCACCACTGGCTATCATAACAGCTTTAACATGGCTATCCTTAACCGCTTTTTGTATGCACATTCCAAATCGATAAAGCTCCATTTTAGATAGCATGCCATAGGTAATGTGAACAATCTTAAAGTCTTGGTAATGCTGATAGATAAAATAGAGTGGCACAAGAGCACCGTGATCCAATTCATAGTTTATGCCATATTGAGACGCTGAAGCTTTTGTTATTTTGGCAGTTGGAATGCTGTCCTTTTCGGCATACTCAATTATTCTTTGGGTTAAGTTCTTGTCAACATTCAAAGACAACTTGACTTGCGGAGCTCTAAATTTGCTAAAGTCTCCAGCTATTTTGCCCCCGGCAGTTAAGGCCACTGCATCGCTGAACACGGGACCATGGGGCGACACAATAATAAGAGTATCCGGCTTGATACTCCCTATTTCTTCCCCAATTTCATGGCAGGCATCCGACGTCTTTTTAACTTTCTTTTCTTCGCCCCTTCCTACTTCATGAACAACAATTGGAGGATGAGGCATCGTATAAAAACCATTTATTTCTCCCATCATCATCACCTCTTTTTATTTTTTTAATCTCTCTTTAAATTAAATTATATCCTTATCCTTTTGAATATCAACCTTTTCTCTCGATAGTAATTTTTTCAACTCTAGGTTTTCCATTATTTCTTCTATGGAATGAATACCAAACTGCTTAAGTATCTTCATCACATTATAGTTATCAAAAGGCGTTAGTATAAAAGACTCCTCCCCAAAATCATTGACATATTTTATGGCCTCTCTCGCACTGATATTAGTCCTAGGTCCCCCTACACACCCATCAGGACATCCCATGCCCTCAATAAAGTTAGCATCTACTTTCTTACCCTTTTGTAAATCATCCAGTATGCTCTTGCACTCTTTAACACCATTTACTTTTTTTGGTTTAAGCTTGATAACCCTCTTAGGCTCTAGCCTATTGACTACCGTTTTAACTGAAAAACTTACACCACCGGTTCGTGCATATAATCTTCCTCCTAGGGACGCCTGATCTTTGCCATCCTCATGAAGTTGCCCTACGGAAATACCAAGAGCATTAAATACTTCTTTTAATTCCCTAAAATTTAAAACATAATCGATGGCACCCAACAGGTCCGGTTCTTTGATCTCTGCTTTTTTTGCAATACAAGGTGCTATAAATACAACCTTGGCATCTTTATATAATCTTTTTAAAATTCTACCGGATGCAATCATGGGCGAAACCGAAGGCGACATATATCGATAGACATTCGGGTAGTTTTTTTTAATCATGTTAAACCATACGGGACAACAGCAGCTTGTTAGAAAAAAATCCTCTTCATTTTTTACTAAATCATTGAACTCAAAGGCTTCTTTTATAGTCAAAACATCTGCAAACAAAGCAACTTCAATCATGTCTTTAAATCCGATTAACTTCAGTGCTGTCCTTAGCTTACCCATGGTCACATCATTTCCAAATTGACCGACTATAGCAGGTGCAACCACGGCATAAACAAGTTCATTTTCGGATTTTAGCAGATCAACAAGGGGCATAAACTCAATCTTTTCAGCCAATGCCCCAAAATCACATTCCGCAGAATAGTTTTCAAAGTCCTGAATATCCTCATCCGTTATAACAGAATTATTTCTTCTATATATTTCTGTGTCATACTTGCTTTCTATTTTACATTCGCAATTTTCTTTATGACAAAAGTTGCAGGGACCCTCTATTCTTGCTACCACCGGTTGGCTAACGCAATCACATTTTTTCACTAAGCTAAGTTCATCGCTAAATTCTTCGGGTCCCTTGGGATTTTGGCCCATAGCTACCCTTATATGATCCTTTATAAAAGGCAAATCGATATCACTAAAGCTATATTTATTCTTTATTTCAAGAGCAAGTTGCTTGAGATCAGTTACATCGTTTAAGTGGCCATCCCAATATCTCTTCACCAACTCACCAAAAACATACATACGCTTCTCATTAAAACCGATATACTTCTCTTCCAAGATTACCTCTCCTTATAAAGATTTATTTTTTAAAGCCTTATGCACAATTTCTATAATATTTAATAATATATAGCAGGATTTTATATAAAAAATCAATCGCTAGATTATGAACCTGAAGGGGGTGTAATATAATGGCAGACGGAAAATGTGGAATTGGTGGCGCTTATGAAGGAATTGATACAAGTTTACTTTTCTTCTTCTTACTGTTAGTCATTATTTTCTGCAATTGCGGAAGATTATTCTAAGAGATATTACTTTATCGGATAAAAACAAAGGAATCGCCCTTACATAAATGGCGATTCCTTTCCTATGGAGTCCGTGCAAAAAGCATCCTTGCAGAATAATTTAAAGCACCCTGCAGTTGTCCTTTGGGCTAAAGGAAGAATGCATTGAGTCATCTCATGAAACCTCTCATTGTTATTTTTTATACTACCCATCTCACAATAAATTTGAATGGCAGTTTTTGCATTATATCTTATGAATTCCTCTACAGATTCAAGGTAAATTCCGCCCTTTTCCACCCGATATTTTCCCGTATGAAGGTAAGTTTTCTTTATAAAATTTTCATATTGTCTATGGCTGTTAAACAGCCTTATATTAGCATGCTGAGGTATTGTCATGTCCTGTACAAGGTGAACTGCCGCACCTAAGTAAAACATAGAGAAATTTTTTTCTCCTTGTTTCCAGTATTTTAACGCTTTATCATAGTAATTGAGTGCCAATTTTAAAGCATTGGTGTTACCATAAAGTCCTTGATCTTTATAAGGATTAAAAAAATGCCCAGAGCTTTTTAAATCCTGATCTGCCCATACTGCACCCTTATTGATTTCAATAATATAACTGCATAATAAATTTCGAGCTTCCCCATAGCCGTCATTTTCTAATATGCCTAAAGCCTGAATATTAATAAATTTGTGTATTTTACATTCAGTTTTAATCACAATCTTTTTAAATGGATTGATCGCTCTTCCAAAATAATGGAACAACCTGCTGTATACCTTTTCTAATTTCGTGTCCAACTTACTCGCCTCGTTACGCATTTTTCTTATGACTTTTACATTTTTTTAGTCTACCCATCCCTCTTAAAAAATATAACTAAAAATAAAGTGCTATTTTTATTCAAAATATTCTTATTCATTGGTATAATGATATTTGTTTCAAACATTCGCCATCAATTTGCCCCCTGCAAATTGGGCGAGCTGATAGCAGTAGAAATCTACAAATCAAAGATTTGTGATTTCCTTGCCCTTTTGCCCCAAGCTTTGCTTGGCTAGGCAAAATGGACAGCGTAGCAGGCTATTGCCTGCGTAGGAGCTCGAAAGGAGCGTTGCATAAGTTACGCACCTAACCACATTTGTGGATAAATGTTGGTAGGTGCTATACAGAAATTCACCAGGTTTACCTGGGTTGAATTTTTCAGTTACGCCATCAATTTGCCCCCTGCAAATTGGGCGAGCTGATAAGGTGGGAAAATTATGAGAACAAAAATTTATCTTGATAATGAAGAATTCCTGACCGGGATTACCCTAAAAGATGCTCAAGAGGCAGAAAACAACAACATGGCTCTTCATGCTTGCCTTCATGAAAAGGATATCGTCAAAAATCGAGAGATTTTTGCTTCTTCCTTAGGTCTTAGCTTAAATCATCTTGTTTGTCTGCAGCAAACACATAGCTCCAATTTCTATAAAGTGGAACTCACAGATAAGGGTCGGGGAGCCCATAACATGGCTACCGCCATACAGAATACAGATGCTGCCTACACCTACGAACCCAACCTTTTATTATGCTGTTTTACTGCTGATTGTGTCCCCCTGACCTTTTATAATAAAACTACCAGTCTTATAGGAGTTATCCACTCCGGGTGGCAGGGAACAGTGAAAGAAATTACTAGGAAAGTCTTTTCCTACTTGATTAATTATGAAAATTGCCCTCCCGAAGATTTTTATATCTACATTGGCAGGGCTCTTAGTCAAGAAAAATTTGAAGTCGATGAAGATGTTGCTATGCAGTACAAAGCACTAGGCTACGGTCAAGAATGGATAACCTATAGCTCCTTAAAAAAGAAATATCTTATTGATAACCAACAGGTGGTCATAAAACAATGTGAGCTTACAGGTATACCCTTCCATCAAATTATAACGGATACAACCTGCACATTGAAAGATAAAGAGAGTTTCTCCTACCGTCAAGATAAAAGCTGTGGACGACATTTAAGCTTTATCATGAAGAAGTAGTTTTATTGCTTCTTTTAATTTGACTGGATTACCATACATTAAGCTTCCTATTCGGTAAATCATAGCCCCCAAAATTCCAACGAGGATTGTAGATACCAACAAAAGGATAAGCGATAGAACAACTTCGATATTGGAAACACTGCCCATAGCTATTCTCACAAACATGGCCATAAAAGAACTCACAGGAAGAAAAGAAGCAACCTTCAGTAAAAGGCTATCTGTCATTCTCATTCCAACCATGGAAACGAAAAACACGACCATAAATAATAAAGTTATAGGTGTTGCACTGGAGCTGATATCCTCTGTCCTTGATACTAAAGCTCCCAGAGCTCCATAGATAAAGGAATAGAAAAGATAGCCGAGTATCCCAAATGCAGAAAATTTCAGTAGTACCTCTAAAGGTATATGAAATACAAAGTCAAGTTGATGATTCCAAGCTTCAGCGTTGAAGTGATAGGCTATCATGGCTGCTACTATAATGAGTCCAAATTGCAAAGCTCCAGCCAATGCCCCTCCTAAGACTTTCCCAAATATTAAATTACTGCTTTTTGTGCTGGTAATCAACACTTCCATTGTTCTGTTGTTTTTCTCACTGGCAACGGAGGTGGCTATAAGCTGGCCATAAAGTATAATCATAAAGTAGAGGCCAAACACTAAAATATAGGTATAAATATAATTGCCGGCGCTATCTTTCCCTAGTACTATGGTTTCTGACTCGATAGGTGGATCCATGACATCGACTACTTGATCATAGTCTATACCCCTTTTTTCAAGCTCACTGATTCGGTAAGCTTCTGCCAAGGCATGGTCAAAAATAAAGGGATTATTATCTATCAATTGCTTATTTTTTACGACATAAACATATTTCGTAGATTCCTCAAGGATAAAGCCGGCTTCAAATTCTCCCGAGTCAACCCTTTCCTCAAGCTCATCTTTGCTACTTGCTTCTATTAATTGGCCCAAGGAGAAATTTTCCTTTACATTCTCCATGTTCGTTATGCCTTGATTGATATAGCCATAGGTTTGTTGACTGCTTTTTAACTCTTTACTTTCATCTTTCCTAGAAGCATTAAAAAATTTATCCTGAAGGGTCGGTACAGAAAGTCCGATAGCTATAATCAGACAAATCAGGAGAGTGGAAACTACAAAGGATTTTTTCTTTAAAAAACCCATGAGCTCAAATTGAAATACGGTCCATAAACCCTTCATTCACTCTCACCCACTTTCGCAACAAAAATATCTTCAAGACTCGGTTTATAAAGAGAAAAATGTTCAATAACAACATCTTCTTCCATGAGGTCCTTAAGAAAATCATTTTGCGTTTTTTTACCGGTAAGCTCCAGGATTAAAACATCTTTTTTCTGAGCAACAACCCGGGCCATATGGCTTAGCTCTCTTTCTATAGTTGCTCTAAAATCCTCTAAGGATTGATTGGAAGCACTTACTGTTAATCGATTCATACCATATTCATTTTGTTTATCTTTTAATTTCCCAGTTAATACGATATTGCCTTTATCGATTAAGGCAATACTATCACAAAACTCCTCTACATAGTTCATTTGATGGCTTGAAAAGATAAGTAACTTCTTTTCGCGGATTATCTCTTGAAGGATTCCCTTTAAAATTTGTGAATTGACCGGATCTAAACCACTAAACGGCTCATCTAAGATAATAATATCTGGATTGGTTAGGAAAACCTCTGCTAATTGTACTTTTTGTTGATTCCCTTTGGATAAAGTCTCAAGCACTCTATCCTGATACTGCTCTACATCCAATCTGTCTAACCAATACAATGCATTTTCCTTGCTGACTTTTTTCTTCAATCCTCTGAGCTGTCCCAAATAAATGAGCTGCTCCAATACCTTTTTCTTGGGATAGAGGCCTCTTTCCTCAGGTAGATAACCTACTCGATAATCCTTAGGATTAAATTCCTTCCCATCCAATAAAATCTGACCCTTATTGGCTTTAAAGAGGTTCATAATAATCCTGATAATCGTCGTTTTCCCAGCACCATTTCTTCCCAATAGGCCTAAAGGCATACCACTTTCAACTGAAAAGGATATGCCCTCTAATACACTGTTTCCATAAAAACTTTTGTATAGCTCTTTTACCTCAAGTTTCATAGAATCACCTATTTCTTTTCTATTAATCGAACCTTTATGGCGTGTGCCTCACAAGCAGGGATACAATCACCGCATAGATCACATTTTTCAGGATCAATTTGAGGTTCTTCATTTTTTAGGTAAATGGCATTATAGGTACAATGCCCCATACATTCCAAGCACGCAACACAGTCATTGGTAATCACTACCTCATAATGACTGTCTGATTGGCCATTCAGGCTGAATCGTTTGCGCAATAATTTATGACCTCTCTTTTTCATTTCAAAATCGAAATCATACAGCTCTCCTGTCCCACTTTTTATAACAAATGTCCGTGAAGTGGCATGTTGTTCCGAAAACAAAACGCCCAATTGGAACATATCATTTGTTTCTGCCTTTTCCTTTATTGTTTTGAGAGGTACTTCTTCAACAAGCCCGCTTAAGCGTACCGTATAGCCAGGCTCAAATACAGGTATTCCTTTGTCATTCTTTTGATATTGGGAATTCCCTTTTAATCCGCAAATAGAAACATAGGGTACTTCCTTTAATTGCTTATAAAAAGATTTTGGAACCATTGTCCTAAAATATAAACCTTCATCATCATAGGCATATAAATAAGCTATCCTTGTTTCAGGCTTTCCGTCCTTGACGGTAGCAAAGGTTACACAGCCTATGTCATCAAATAGTTTAAATATTTCACTTATTTGCATATCTTCACCCTCTTTATTATTTTTAACATATCAATTGTACCGTATTTTAAAACATATTGAAAGTTCTTTTCTTTTTCAGGTTTCAGGATTGTTCCTCATGAATAGAATAAATAAAGCATGAAAAAATTGAAAGGGTGAATTTTATATGGCTATCGTACTCCCTGCAAAAATTATTCCGCAGAGTATCCTGAAGTCAAATTTGTATGTCTATTATCCAATGGTCAAAGTCCAAAACCCAATGGCTGAATACATTATTAACAAAAAAATTCTTGATTTAACTCATAAGCTAATCAATATTCATGATTATTTTCAGAATCCATCAACAACAGAGGTTTGGATTCATTTTGAAATTAAGAATAATCAAAGAAATATTCTTAGTCTCAATCTCATCAGCTATGGTTATACACAACACGCAGCCCACGGAATGACTTATATCGAATCCCTCACTTTGGATACACAGACCGGATATGAATATTCTTTAAGCGATTTATTTAAGAAAAACAGTGACTATGTCAAAGAGCTGTCTGACCAAATCAAACTTCAGATTAAGGAGCGGGATATCTTTTTACTTGAAGAATTCAATGAAATACGTCCCGATCAGGATTATTATATCGCCGATAAGGCCCTCGTCATCTATTTTCAATTGTACGAAATAACGCCTTATGCTTTTGGATTTCCTATGTTCCCGATTTCTGTCTATAGCCTACAGGATATCTATAAAGAAGATGGTGTCTTGGATAGGATGTCACAAGCCTATTAATGATTTCCTCCGATAGTCAAGGCAAATGATGTAGCTAAAGCCCTTCTTGAAAATTTAGGGCTTTTTTATTTTTGTATTTTTAGTATACTATAAATACTGTAGAATGATTTTAAGTTAAAGGAAAGGGTCGGACAAATGAACATAAAATTTTGCCCCATCCATGAAGAATCCAAGGATTTAGATAGAATAAAAAGGCTTTTCGTAACAGCATTTCCTGCTTATGAAAGAATACCTTTTAAATTAGCCATGGGCAAATCAAAAGAGAGTGACCTTATAGAATTTCTCAGCATTTGGGATGATCAAACATGGATTGGCTTGCTGTACACGGCTACCAAAGACAGACTAACCTATATTTTTTATTTTGCTATTGACGAATCCTTGCGTTCTAAAGGCTATGGAGGGGAAGCTCTGTCGGAAATTATAAAAAAATATTCCGATCGTTGCATAATACTGAATATCGAAGAAACTGCAAATAATGCACCTCATCATCAACGATTAAAACGAAAAAATTTTTATCTTAGAAATAATTTCAAAGATGTAAGGATTGTCATGTCATCCTATGGTCACAATTATGAAACATTGGTTTATTGTCCCTCTATAGAAGAGACTGATTTTAACTCCTTAAAGGAAACATATAGTGAAATTCTTTCTACCTTTATTTCAGATTTTAAATTATCTTTTTCACATGGAGGTGTTTCAATTCAAACCACTAGATGTTAACATCAAATATATTTTTCACAGCGGCTTTTCCGTAGAGATTGGATCTCGATTGTTTGTATTCGATTATTTTCGCGGCAATTTAGATTTGCCTTCGGATAAGGATATTGTTGTATTTTCTTCTCATAACCATCCGGATCACTTTACACCTCAAATTTTTAATTGGGGAAAAAGTCAATCCAATATCCGCTATATTCTCAGCTCAGATATTGAAATGGATTTACCCCCTTCCATTAGTCAGGATCAGGTCTCCTTTATGTCTCCTTATGAAGATTTTCAAATCGACGACATCCATATTCAGACCTTTGGTTCTACGGACGCAGGAGTTTCTTTCTTAATCACATACAAAGGAATCACCATCTTTCATGCAGGTGACTTAAACTGGTGGTACTGGTGGGGAGAAACAGCCGAAGAAATAAAGCTGGCAGAAGAGCTCTTCAAGGCTGAAATAGACAAAATCAGAGGAAGGCAAATTGACATCGCCTTTTTCCCGGTAGACCCCAGACTGGAGCATAATTACCATTTGGGTGGCCAATATTTTATCCAAGAAATCGGTCCTAAGATATTCATCCCTATGCATTTTGGTCATGATCTCACAGGCCTTCACCATTTTGCGGAAGACATGAGAAATGAGGGTACCCAAATTATCTTGCTTACGGAGCCGGGACA
>CAYSBC010000002.1:76282-78176 GCA_964429195.1 uncultured Eubacteriales bacterium
AGCAGTAGAAATCTACAAATCAAAGATATGAAATGAGTTGATAGAAATGCTTTTTGCAGTAGACATGGGGGGTACCAAAACCACATGTGCCCTCTTTGATTACCATGATAATGGCTTTGTGATACGCTATACAAAGAAATATACCAGTAAGGATATTTCTTCCTTTGAAGAGTTGATAATGGATTTCCTTCAAAGCCAAGGATTATGGCAAAGCAATGAAATTGAGTCTGCCTGGTTTGGCATTGCCGGACCCTGCTCTAAAAATACATGCAGCTTATCCAATCTCAATTTGTCCATAGATATGAAATCCCTCAGAAAAGCTCTTGCTTTTGTACCTTATGTAGGTTGGGGCAATGATCTTGTCGCATTAGGTCACGGGATTGCCTATTTGCCTCAGGACTCTCTGTGCCTTCTTTCAGGAGGCACCTTTCAAAATGAAAATAATTCAATATCCAATAAAGCTATTTTAGCCCCCGGTACAGGTCTAGGAGAATCTATCATCATGGATAGCCATGTTTACCCGACAGAAGGTGGTCACACGGATTTTGCACCGACCTCGGAAGAAGACCTGGGTTTATGGCTTTATTTGCATGACAGCTACGGCCATGTGAGCTACGAACGCATTCTTTCCGGACCTGGGTTAGTGAATGTCTACCATTATTTAGCCGGTCAGGCAAAATACTCCCCATATGCTCATCTCTCGCCCAGTCCTGAGAAAATAAGTGAGGCAGCCCTCGCCAAAACATGTCCTCTCTCCATGAAAGCACTTGATACTTTTGTCCGCATACTCGGGGCTGAAGCCGGTAACCTGGCCTTAAAAAACCTGGCCCTCGGTGGTGTCTATCTGGGAGGCGGAATTCCTCCTAAGATTATAGAAAAGCTCATGGATGGAACTTTTCAAAAAAGCTTCAGCGCCAAAGGCCGGTTTAGCAAAATCTTAGAAGGGATTCCTGTTTATTTGATTCTGGACGAAAATACTCCCCTCTTAGGCGGTGCTGCACTAGCGCTGAAACAATTAAAGCTTTGAGCATTGAAGCAGATGCTTAAAAAAGATGCCCTCAGCTCATGGCCTAAGACATCTTTTTTTAACTATTTTAAACTTTTTTCTTTCAGCCTCTTCTGAATATATTCAATAAAAGCCTTTGTCTGTTTTTCTAAAAATGGTTTGCTTGCTTGCAGACTTAATTGGCCATTGCTATCCACCTGTTGCATCGCATTCGGTATGGAAAGGCGTGGTACATTCATTACATCCATATCCAGGAAACTGATAAGTGTCACTAAATGGTCCTGCGATTGCAAGGTTGCACCCATACCCGGAGATATACCGCTTATAGCAGCAGGTTTTCCGGCAAGTACTTGGGATTCCTCCTTGCTGATGGATCTTGATAACCAGTCAATGAGATTTTTTAGAACACCGGAAAAAAAGTGATTATACTCAGGCGTAAAAAACCAGATTCCGTCTGCAGATTTTACTTTCTCACGGACACGTTTGACCGAATCAGGTGCCGGGAACTCAATATCTTCATTCATTAGAGGTACATCTTGGTATTCAAGTATTTCGAAATCAGCTTCCTCTCCAATGATTTCTTTTGCAGCTAAGGCCAATTGAAGATTAAAGGACTCTTTTCGAAGTGAACCCACTATGGCTAGTATTTTAACTTTTCTCAATTCATTATCTCCTCTCTTTTTTTTAATAAGAAATATCTTTTTGTAGGAATGTCCCACGTCTTAGGTCCTCGAAAGCTTTTTGTAATTCATCTTTTGTATTCATGACAATAGGGCCACCCCAAACAATAGACTCATCTAACAGTGTCGAACTTATAAATAATACCTGCGCATTTTTATCTGCTGCTTTCATTTCAATGTAGTCTCCGTCAGTAAGTTTTACTGCTGT
>CAYSBC010000003.1:0-72166 GCA_964429195.1 uncultured Eubacteriales bacterium
CCTCAACAGCCTTATCCTTTTCCAGAAGCCCCTTAATAGCTAACACATGATTATGAAAATCGTGCTTATTTCTGCTAAGTATTTCAGCTGTTTCTTCAATATTCTTTTGATAGCTATCTTGATATTCTTTTGCCTGAAAGGCAAGCCTTAATTCCATATCTTTTCTTGTCTGTTTTATAATCCGTTCATAAATAAAGATAACACCGACACTAGTAATTCCAAAAGCAAGCACCAAAGTGCTTTGCAGGAAAGCATACTCATTGGATACACTGACCGAACTTTTAAAATAAGCATTGATTAGAAAAATGCAAATAATATTGCTCACGACAATGACTATATACTCCAGCGTATACTTATTATCCATTAAATATTTATCTTTGATACTGATTTTGATATACATGTGAATGGCGATATAATCTATGATTTTGCTGATTGTAATGGCCAGAAATCTATCCGGCGTTTTTAACAAAATTTGAGACAATTCAATGTCAAGAATTTTAATTAAAGCTGAAATCGTTATATAATCAATAATCGTAATTGCGACCATAGCCAAACAAATAATAACGAAATGTTCTATTTTCTTTCCTTCAAAAACAATATTGCTTGCAATAAATACCGCTACCGCTATTACGAACATGTAGATGTTCTCTGAGAAAAACTGAACATCTGTTACATTTTTAAGTACCATAATAAATATGATAATCGCCATACTGATATTTTTTGTTTGTTTTGATTTTTTTAAATCATATTTAGCACCTAAGAGACTAAATACCACATAAGTCTCTATAAAACTTGACCCAACATGAACCAATATCCACAATAAATCCATTATCTCACCTTCTCGAAAAATTCTTTTCTTACCTTTGTTTTTAAACGTCTACTTACGGGCAAAGACTCTCCGTTTGTGAGAACTATCACATCCTTTTCCAAGGAATAAATTTTTTTAAAGTTGACAAGGCAACCCTGGTTGATTTGGATAAAAGATTCATGATTGAGTTCGCTAGTAAGCTTTTTTACAGATTTGTAAATCTCATATTCTTTGCCGCTTTCAGTAAAAAGCGAAATAGAATGACCTATTCTCTCAAAATATAAGATATCATTATAATAAATTTTAATTTTGTAGCTTGAGGTTTCAATCGTATAAAAGTTGTTGGCCTCAATTATTCTTCTCTTGACCTCATCCAACACATCATACAATTGATGGATAACGACAGGTTTTATCAAGTAATTGAGGGGATCTGTTTTATAGGTTTCAAAAATATAACCATTATGCGCACTGACATAGATGACATGGATATCCTGAATCAGAGACTTTATTCTTTGGACAACTTCGATGCCGTTCATATTATCCATCTCAATATCCTGAAACAGGAGGTTGTAATTCTTTCCTTTATTAGAAATATTTTCTAGCATGCTTGCACCATTATCGTATTCGTCGATGACAGGAGTTTGCTCACCTTCGAAATGTTTGGTCATGTATTCTTTAATTTTGTCAATTAAAAAAACTCTCTCACTGGCATTGTCATCACAAACTGCTATTCGGAAAATATTATCCATCCTTTATTCATACTCCTCCTTGTCCAGGTAACAAGTTTATCTTTAAAAAGCCTATCGCCTTAATTTATTTTAAAGCGACTATCATCAAGCCTGTCCTTGAGTAATCAGATTTAAGAATTAATTTTTTGTACTTTTATCAGAGTATCAATACCATTTAAATTGTAGCTTTCAACATCTTGTAACATTGACCTTTCAATAGATAAAGCTAAAGTTTCTTTCTGAACATAATCCTTATGAAGCCGAAGTGCATCTTCTATCCTTTCATCATCTGAATAATAGACTATCTTGATGTTATCCAATACTTCAAGATCGCTATTTTTTCGAATCTGCTGGACTTTAGAAACAAATTCTCTCGCTAATCCTTCATAAGCAAGCTCTTCCGTTACATGAGTATCTAAAACTGTAAATATATTATTCTCCATGGCCACTGTAAAACCATCTTTTGCCACGATGTTAATATTGAGCATTTCTTTGGTGATTTCGGTACTTTCGCCTTCAAGCTCCAGAAGAACCTTTCCATGCTGCTCCAGCTCATCTATTATATCTTCCGCTTTAACAGAATTCAAAGCTTTACCTAAAGATTTGACCTTACTGCCTAACAGTGGCCCTGCTGCTTTAAAGTCTGGCTTTAAGCTATAGTTCATATACTGAGCTAATTCTTTTTCGAATATAACCTCCTTAATATTCAATTCTTCGATAATTAAATCTGTCATATCACCAATTAAGTCTTCGAATTTACCATCTACAATAATTTTATTCAAAGGTTGTCTTACTTTTATCTTTTCTTGTTCTCTGGCAGCACGGCCCAAGCCTACTAATACTCTGACCAAATCCATTCTCTCCTCGATAAAATCATCTACCAGTTCTTCATTAAATTCCGGATAGTAATCTAAATGAACTGACTCTTTCCCCGTTAGTTTTTGATAGATTTCTTCTGATAAGAAAGGTGCAAAAGGTGCCATCAATTTAGAGACCCCTACTAATACTTCGTAGGTTGTATTGTATACTGCCTTTTTATCATCTGTCATCTTTGTATCCCAAAATCTTCTTCTAGCTCTCCTGATATACCAATTAGATAGATCTTCATCAACAAAGCTCTGAATATAGCGCACAGCTTTCATGAGATCATACCTTTCCATCTCTTCTGTCACTGCTTGGATGAGTTTGTTATATTTAGACAGCATCCATCGATCCAGTTCAGGTCTCTCATCATATGGAATGTAGAAATCTTCAATATTGATTTCATCCGTGTTTGAATACATCACAAAGAAATTGTACACATTTTTTAGGGTTCCAAAGAATTTATTTTGATTCTCCTTAAGACCCTCTTCATCAAATTTTGTTGGTGTCCATACCGGTGAAACATGCAGTAAATACCATCGTGTAGCATCAGCACCGTATTGATCAAATAAGCTAAAAGGATCAACTGTGTTGCCTCTTGACTTAGACATTTTCTTACCTTCTTTGTCCAATATCAAGTCATTGACCAATACGTTTTTATAGGGTGCTCTTCCTTTGACAAATGTCGAAATAGCCATCAAGGAATAGAACCATCCTCTGGTTTGATCAATTCCTTCGCATATAAAATCTGCAGGAAACAATTCGTCAAAGTTTTCACTGTTTTCAAATGGATAATGGTGTTGTGCAAAAGGCATGGAACCACTATCAAACCAACAATCAATGACCTCGGATACTCTAGACATGGTTTGTCCGCACTTTTCACAGGTTAGATGAACATCATCCACATGGGGTCTGTGTAATTCTATGCTTTCATCAATATTTTCGATCGCTTTTTCTGCAAGCTCTTTCCTAGAACCAATGGATTCTAAATGACCGCATTCGCAACGCCAAATATTGAGCGGTGTCCCCCAGTACCTGTTTCTAGAAATTGCCCAATCATTGACATTTTCAAGCCAGTTTCCAAACCTCTTTTCACCTATATAATCCGGGAACCAAT
The DNA here is from genome assembly GCA_964429195.1 of uncultured Eubacteriales bacterium. GTDB lineage: Bacteria > Bacillota > Clostridia > Peptostreptococcales > JAAYPU01 > JBBAFM01. The sequence goes on from CAYSBC010000003.1 coordinate 3,515, forward strand.
TAACACTGTTATTGTTTTCAATCAGTTGATCCCGAAGTTTTGTCATTTCAATATACCAGCTAGGCTTAGCATAATATAAAAGAGGAGTTGTGCATCTCCAGCAATGAGGATAATTGTGTTCAAGCTTTTCTTTCGAGAATACTTTGTTTTCGCTATGAAGCCATTTAATAATATCGATATCACAATCCATGACAAATCTACCGGCCCATGGAGTTTCTGTGTATTTTCCATCTTCCCCCACCGGATTAGGCACCGGTAAATTATATTTTTTCCCTGTTTGGTAATCATCCTCGCCAAAAGCAGGGGCCGTATGAACAATGCCTGTTCCATCCTCTGTTGTCACATAATCATTGCATGTGACATAAAATGCTTTTTTATCTACTGGAACAAAAGGCATTAATTGCTCATATTCGCTGTATTCTAAAGCTTTGCCTTTCATTCTCTCTATGATTTCATAGTCATCGCCTAAGATTTTGTTCGCTAAGGCCTCGGCTAAATAGTACACTTTTCCTTCAGCTCTTGCTTTAATGTAATCCAAGTCCGGGTGAACTGTTAAAGATACGTTGGATGCTAAGGTCCAAGGAGTTGTCGTCCATGCCAAAAAATAGGCATCCTCATCCTTCTTCTTAAAGGCGACTACAACTGTATTGCTCTTAATTTCCTTGTAACCAAGGGCAACTTCATGGGATGCAAGTCCTGTTCCGCAACGAGGGCAATAAGGAAGTATTTTATGCCCCTCATAAATAAGTCCTTCATCAAAAAACCTCTTTAATATCCACCATACGGATTCGATATAATCATTATCCAGTGTAATATAAGGATTATCCATGTCAATGAGATAGCCCATCCTTCTGGTCATCTCTCGCCATTGTTTTTCATAAATAAATACGGATTCTCTGCATTTTTTATTGAATTCAGCCAGTCCATAAATTTCTATATCTTGCTTGCTGGATAATGCTAACTGCTTCTCCACCTCTATTTCAACAGGTAATCCATGGGTATCCCAACCTGCTTTTCTCTTGACTTGGTAACCTCTCATCGTTTTGTATCTGCAAACACTGTCTTTAAGTGTTCTTGCTATAACGTGGTGTATTCCCGGCTTCCCATTTGCAGTAGGAGGCCCTTCATAAAAGATAAAGGCCGGGCTACCCCCTCTTGTAGTCACACACTTTTCTAATAAATTCTGCTCTTCCCATTGGATAGCTTGCCTGTTTTGAACCTCTGATATAGGTTCCTTGGATAAGTTTTCAAACATGTATTTCACCTTTTATTCTATATATTTAACATAACAAAATTATTATAACTCTTGTATCCGTTTCTACTTCGCTGTTATTAATTTTAACAGACATCATCAATTAGTCAAGTATAAATAGGATTGGAGCTCTTTTGATACAGCTGAAATCAATAATTTTTTTGAAAAAGCTATCTTGAAATAGACGCTCTATAACAAGATAGCTTTTTAAATTTTTGTGCCTTAAAACTATTAAAAGGCTATTTATTTTAGATTATCTTTGTGCAGGTCTTGGTAGTAATCCGGCTATCATTTTCATAAGGTTGTCTGTAGGCATCATTTTTGGTGTAAATAAAGGTCCTTGGTTAACAACTGCTAATTTTGCCTTCTTGTTTTCGGATGCAAATCCATCTCTATACAATACATCACCCATGATTTCACCAAGCTTCGCTTCTCTGTAATAAGGAAGGTTCGCTTTCATGTCCGTCGTCACATCCTCAAGGGTATTGTATCCCATTGGTTTTTGGAATACCTTCACCATTTCTGCAACCATTTCCCAGTTACTGTAGGCAACCGTTGAATTGAATGCCTTTGTGACTTTTTGTAGCCTTCTTTCAGTATTTGTGAAAGTACCATCTGTTTCTGCATAAGAAGTAGCTGGGAACACGATATCTGCTTTTTTAGCTGTTTCTGTTAGATGAGTGTCCTGAACCATTAAGAATTCTAAACCTTCCAATTCCATTGCAGGATCTTCACCAAATATCATCAATGCTTTCAAGCCTTTTGCAGCTTCTGCTCCGGCTGTTATTCCCATGTCAATTAGACCTTGGCTATTATTCTTAGCTTTAACTTCAAGTATACCGTTTCTTGGCCCACCAATGTGTCCTGAAATAACTGCGATATCGGCTACTAATTTAGCTCCTTCTAAAGATAAGAGGGATTGATTGAATACAATCATCGCTTTTTTAGCTGCCATATAAGCATCTGCTATTTCACTTGCTTCCTTGCTGACAGCAATGCCATCAAGGCTAGCTTTAAATTCTTCAAATCCGTCAGCATCTGTCTTAGCCTTTCCACTGTCAAGGATAGCTTTGGCTATCTCTTTTAAGAAAGTCACATCGTTTTCAGGCATAACCATTTTTTTAGCCTCTGCTACTGGTGGAAGTCCTTGCATGCCTACTGAAATAACATCTACTCCCTTTTTAGCAGCTTCTCTAATTCTTAATCCGGCAACAGGACTAAACATGGAGCTAAAGCCTACTGTTAATATAAGGTTTGTTGATAGAAGCTCTTCAAAGGTATTTGGAGATGCGTCTTTTCCAAATACATCCTTTAACCCGCTTTGTGCCGCATTGAAGGTAAAGGTCTTAGCACCAATTGTTTCTGCAAACTTCTTGATGACATAAGCTTCTTCATTCGTATATCTATCGGATATAGCAACACCTACAGAATCTCTGCCTGATCTTGCAAATGTGCTTTGAACTTTTTTAGCTGCGTAGACAAATGCTTCATACCAGTCCACTTCAACCAATTGACCCTCTTTTTTGATCATAGGTTTTGTCAATCTTCCATCAGCATTGAACATGTCATATCCAAATCGTCCTTTTCCGCATAGAAGGCCTTTATTGACTACACCTTCCTTGTCCGGCAATGTTCTTATTGCTGTATTTCCTATGAATTTCAAATCCATGCTACATCCAACAGAACACATAGAACATGTTGTGTTGACACTCTCTTCCGCTACCGGAACAGATTTTACAAAGGATGGTTTTTCTGCTAATGCTCCTGTAGGACATACGCTGATACATTGACCACAAGATACACATCCGGAATCCAGTAAGGATTCGCCAAGAGCCGGTCTTACCACTGTATCAAACCCTCTGTCAACGAAGCCTAAAGCAGTAACTCCCATCACCTCATCACAGATTCTTACGCATAGTCCGCAAAGGATACATTTATTCGGGTCTCTCAAAATAAATGGATGATCATCTTCACATTCTGCTTTATTAATTTCTCCTGCAAATCGCTTAAAGTCCACATTATAGTCATTTGAGAAATCAATTAATTTACATTCGAAGTAGTCATGGCAACCACATTCTAAACATCTGGAAGCTTCTTTTTTAGCTTCTTCTTTTGTATAACATTCCAGAATTTCTCCAAAATTATCTTTTCTCATTTCAGGAGATAGATGTCTGTTGGCAGGTCTATATCTTCTTTCTCTTTCTTCAAAGTCCTCAGGAGTTAAATCATCTCTTGTGACGATGAATGGTTCTATATAACCAACTACTTCTCCTGCAAGATAACCATCAATAGCATCTGCAGCTTTCTTAGCATGAGATATGGACTCTATCGCAATAGAAATCTTATCATTGAAGCAGTCTCCGCCTACGAAGACACCCGGTTCGCTTGTCATGAATGTGCTTTCATCACCCATGATTCCCTTTCGTTTTGTACGGCTTAAGCTTTCAAATCCAGAAGAATCTACTTGTTGACCAATAGCAACGATAACATTGTCCACTTCAATAATTTCTTCTTCTCCTTCAATAGCTTTAGGGCTTCTTCTGCCACTTGCATCAGGCTCCCCTAGCTCCATCTTTTGAAGTCTTATTTTAGAAACCTTGCCATTTTCACCTATTATTTCAATAGGATTGGATAGATATTTAAAGATTACGCCTTCTTCTTCAGCTTCAACTATTTCTATCTCTTCAGCAGGCATTTCATCTCTTGTACGTCTGTATATATTATAGACTTCTTTAACACCAAGTCTAACGGCTGTTCTGCAAGCGTCCATAGCCGTATTTCCACCACCGACTATAGCTACTCTTTCCCCAAGCTTAACATCTTCATTAACAACTATCTTCTTTAGGAAATCGATACCACCATATACGCCTTCTAATTCTTCACCTGTACAGGATAGTGGTGCACTTTGCCAAGCACCAATAGCAATGTATACAGCATCATAATCTTCCTTTAAGCTCTCAAGGGTAATGTCTCTGCCTATTTTTACATTATTAATAAGCTTTGCACCCATCTTACTGATTAAGGATATTTCTTGATCAACGATTTCTTTAGGAAGTCTGTATTCAGGAATTCCGTATCTGAACATACCACCCATTTTAGGCATGGCATCCATAACAGTGACATCATGGCCTTTCATTCTTAGGTAGTAAGCTGCAGATAATCCACTTGGACCTCCACCGATGACAGCCACTCTTTTATTTGTATCCGGTTTCATTTCCGGTATAAAAGGATTGTCTGTTTCTAAGTCTACGTCTGCCGCAAATCTTTTTAGATAAGCTATAGCAATCGGCTCATCAACCAGCTGCCTTCTACATGCAGTTTCGCAAGGATGAGGACAAACTCTACCAATAGATGCCGGTAGCGGAATCTTGTCCTTAATCAATTTATTCGATTCTGCATATTCACCGTTAGCGATTAAGCCTACATAACCTTGGCAATCAGTTTCAGCAGGGCATGCAAGCACGCAAGGTGGTCTGCAATCTCCAATATGCTGTGTTAATAAGAGTTCTAAATTTGTTTTTCTGGATTCTCTGATCTTTTCATTGTCTGTTTTTACAATCATATTATCCGAAATTTCTGTAGCACATGCCTTGAGTAATTTAGGCATTCCTTCTACTTCTACCATGCATAATCCGCAAGATCCATAAATTTCAGTTCTTTCGTCATAGCAGAGAGTAGGTATAAATATATCATTTTCTTTAGCAACTTCAAGAATAGTTTGGCCGCTAAATCCAGTTACTTCTTTACCGTTGATGTTTAATCTAAGTTTCTTCATTTTTCTATCACCTCTTTCCACTAATCTCTACTGATAGCGTCAAATTTACATGATTCTTCGCATTTGCCACATTGGATACATAACTCTTGATTAATAACATGTGGTTTTTTCAATTCACCTGTTATAGCCTTTGTAGGGCATTTTCTTGCGCAGATGGTACACCCTGTACACTTATCTTCATGAATCATAAATGTAAGAAGTGCAGTACAAGATTTTGCCGTACATTTTTTCTTATAAATATGGTCCTCAAATTCATTTCTAAAGTATCTTAATGTTGTCAATATAGGGTTTGGTGCTGTTTGACCAAGTCCGCACATACTTCCTTCACTGATTTTTCTTGCTAATTCCTCCAGCAGCTCAATGTCACCGTCTTTGCCTTCTCCCTTTGTAATTCTTTCAAGGATCTCAAGCATCCTCTTCGTACCTATACGACAGTAATTACATTTTCCACAGGATTCTTTTCTTGTAAAGTCTAAGAAGTAACGGGCCATATCCACCATACAAGTGGTTTCATCCATGACAACCATACCACCAGATCCCATGATTGCTCCGGTCTTTGTAATCGATGCATATTCAATGACTGTATCTTGGAGATCTGCCGGTATACATCCTCCGGAAGGTCCGCCCATTTGAACAGCCTTAAACTGTTTATTATTTTTAATGCCGCCACCGATATCTTGAATAACATCTCTTAAGGTTAAACCCATAGGAATTTCTACAAGTCCACCTTTGTTAATCTTGCCGGTTAATGCGAATACTTTTGTTCCTTTACTTTCCTCGGTTCCTTTATCAGCATAAGCCTGACCACCATGATTGATAATCCAGGCAACGTTTGCAAAAGTTTCTACGTTATTGATATTGGTAGGTTTTTGCCAGTATCCCTTTTGAGCCGGGAATGGTGGCTTTAACCTTGGCATACCCCTTTCCCCTTCAAGAGAGGCTATAAGGGCTGTTTCTTCACCGCAAACGAAAGCTCCTGCTCCCGCTTTTATCCTTATATCAAAATCAAAACCGCTCCCTAATATATTTTTACCTAGGAAACCTTTTTCTCTGGCTTGCCCCAATGCCTTTTCAAGACGAACGATTGCAAGTGGATATTCTGCTCTTACATAAACAATTCCTTCAATAGCATTCATGGCAAAACCGCCGATAATCATTCCTTCAATCAAGGAATGCGGGTCTCCTTCAAGTACACTTCTATCCATAAATGCACCCGGATCTCCTTCGTCAGCATTACATACAATATATTTTTCTTTTCCCGGTGATTGGTAGGCTGCATTCCACTTAAACCAAGTAGGGAATCCTGCTCCGCCTCTTCCTCTTAAACCGGAAATCTTGATTTCTTCTATTAAGCTTTCGGGTGTCATTTGTGTTAATACTTTTGTAGTAGCGTCATAACCTCCGATTTCAATGTATTCATCAATGCTTTCAGGATCGATGATACCGCAATTACGAAGAACGATTCTATCTTGCTTGCTTAATATATCCTTATCGACTTGTGATATAGCCAATGGTTCTACAGGACTTCCTTCAACCACATGCTTGTCTATAATTTCTGCTACTTGTTCCGGCTTAACCTTGACATAAGTTGTCTTATTTCCGCCATCATCAAAAACATCCACCATAGGCTCTAAATGACATGTTCCGATACATCCTGCAATTTTAAGAGATGCATCCACATGCTTTTCGCCTAAAATCTTTTCTATTTCATCGTATACTTTACCGGCGCCTGCAGCTAACCCGCAGCTTCCTTGACCTACAACTATTTTCATTCTATTTCACCTCCGCAGAGTTTTTTAGGCGAATTTGTTTAATTATTTTTCTAGCGCTGTCTTTAGTTAAGTTTCCATAGGTTTCGCCATTGATCATCATAACAGGAGAAAGACTGCAACAGCCTAAACAGGCTACATTATTTAATGTAAACAAACCATCAGCAGTTGTTTGTCCTTCCTCAATTTCAAGTTCTTCACAGATAGCTTCTTCTATAAAGCTCGCCCCGTTAACGTGGCATGCTGTTCCTTGACATAGCATGATAAGATTTTCACCTATAGGCTCTAATCTAAATTGCGTATAAAATGTGACAACCCCATAAATTTTTGCTACTTTTATACCTGTTTCTTTCGAAATATAATTCATTATTTCCTTTGGTAAATAACCATAGATATCTTGAGCCTTTTGTAAGATAGTAATTAAACTCCCCGGAGTTTTTTTGTACTTATCAAGAACCGGATCAAGCTTTGCATAATCAAATACTGGACCTTGCCCCTCTTGGCAATGACAATTAGTACCGCACATATTTTTCACTCCCTTATTTTCCATTATTATATAATTTCTTTATTTAAAATATTAACTCTTTCATTTTATACTCTTTTGATAAAAAAACAATATAGAATAACTTTTAAAATAGGCCCTCCTTCTTAGAAATTTGTAAATACGCTTTGTTTATTTAAATTTTGTTTTCCTTTACTGGGAAATAAAAATAACCTAAAAAAGTTATTTCACAAAATAGAAAATATTATTTTAAAGAATGGGATATACTATATGATAAGAGTAGCCCAGTGAATTCCTACTTGAAATAACAGGTTATTTATTGCTATACAATATTTGATACCTTATCAAATAAGGTATCAAATATTTCATTCGGTTATTATAGCATAAAATACTTATTTTGACTAGCATTTATAATCATTATTATTAGGTAAATGTTAACTAAATGTTGCCCTAATGTTGATAATTCTACAATTTAGAGTGGACCATTAAGATTTTTGTTCATTTAGTACGGCATAATAGCTTTCTCCATAGCTTCCTTTATTTGTGCTACGTCTTTATCCCCTCTACCTGATAAATTAACTACTATAATTTTATCTTTAGGTAAAGTTTCCGCTAATTTCATTGCATGAGCTACAGCGTGAGAGCTTTCTATGGCAGGAATAATGCCTTCGACCCGACACAATTCATGAAATGCCTGTAATGCTTCATCGTCCGTTGCTGTAACATACTGTCCACGGCCACTATCTTTATAAAAGCTATGCTCCGGACCTACTCCGGGGTAGTCTAATCCGGCTGCAATAGAATATACCGGAAGCGGTTCCCCATCTTCATCTTGAAGGTTATAACATTTAAAACCATGGAGGATGCCTACTTTTCCTTTTGTGATAGCTGCTGCATGATCCGGAGTGTCCAGACCTTTCCCTGCCGGTTCTACTCCAATCAATTGGACATCTTTATCCCCATAAAATGGATGGAAGATTCCTATGGCATTGCTTCCGCCTCCAACACATGCGACGATATAATCCGGTAACCTGCCTTCTTGCTCCATGATTTGCTCTTTTGTCTCTGCACCAATAATGCTTTGGAATTCCCGGACCATAACGGGGTAAGGGTGAGGACCTACAGCCGAACCTATTAAATAAAAAGTGTTTTCATAGTTTTCCGAAAAATCGATCAGGGCAGCGTCAACCGCATCTTTTAATGTTCTGGTTCCAGTTTTAACAGGTACAACCCTTGCCCCTAAAAGCTCCATTCTGAATACATTAAGCTCCTGCCTTTTTGTATCAATTTCACCCATATAGATGATGCACTCCATACCAAACATAGCACATACTGTAGCTGTCGCTACACCGTGCTGTCCAGCCCCTGTTTCAGCAATGATTCTCTTTTTTCCCATTCTTTTAGCGAGCAAAACTTGTCCCAATGCATTGTTGATTTTATGCGCTCCTGTATGATTTAAATCCTCTCTTTTTAAATAAATCTTTGCTCCGCCTATTTTTTCTGTTAATCTCTCAGCGAAATAAAGTGGATTAGGCCGCCCGGTATATTGCTTATGATAGTACATGAGCTCTTCTTGAAATTTAGGATCTCCTACAAATTTGTAAAACTGTTCAGCCATTTCCTCTAATGCCACTTGCAGTTTTTCAGGAACAAAAGATCCTCCAAACTCCCCAAAAAATTCTTTTCTTTCCATTTCTATTTCCTCCTAATTTTTTTATTTAAGCAATGAGTTTTAGGCCAAATAAAAATCCCCTACATGCTTAATACATGTAGAGGACGATATCTTCGCGGTGCCACCTCAATTGGTTTTAAAACCCTCTCATCAGATACAGGATAAATAACCGATATCTTAACTCTATAACGGGAGTTCCCGGGTTGCCTACTGTGATTCAGCTTCCACTCGTGAGCCCATTCAGTCTATACTTTGATACCACGTTTTCACCACCAGTGGCTCTCTTCAATCTCCGTAATAACCTACTATCCTCACTCATCGCTTTACTTATTGGATAATTATATGTCGCTTTTTAACTCTTGTCAATGCCTTTTTTCTTACTCTATCTCTTGGCCTGATTTAAAATCCGATGGGTTAACGTCTTCCATGTTTTCCTCTTCATCCTCATCTTCTTGAACCACTGTTTTGTGCTCCGGTACATTGTCAAACAATGTCTTTCTTTCAAAGAACCCTCCAACAAAAGGAATTTCATTATTTTCTATAGGATACTTCAACAAATCCAATCCATCGGATTTAATCTTGTAATTAATTTTGGCTGCATTGAGAATCGTTGGACTCAAATCCAAAAAGCTTGCAACAACCTCAGTCTCCTTATAGACCTTTTTATCAGGTGTAATGATAAATAAAGGTACGAATTCAAAATATCTGCTATCCTCAGTGTAAGATGCCTGTTGGTATGGCCCTGATTTGACTGCCGGAGTATGATCCCCCATGATGATGATATAAGTGTTATCAAAATGTTCATTAACCTGATTCACAAAGTTCTCCAATGTTTGATCAACATAGTTGATGGAGTTATAATAATTTCGAACTCTTTTTGTGCCTATATCATCGAATGCCGGATTGTTATAATAATTGTTGGCATTTGTAAAAGGTCCATGGCTTGTCATCGTTATTGTATAAGCAAAAAATGGTTGCTCTAATTGTTTGATTTTTTCAAGAGCATATTCGAAAACTTCATGGTCGGCCGCTCCCCAGCCTTGGTTCTTTAAACCCATGGCATCAATATCAAATAATGCATCAAATCCCATCTTAGGGAAAGCTAAATTACGATTAAAGAAACCACCAACATTTCCATGGAAAGCAACAGTACTGTAGGCTGAAGCCTTTAATTGTTTTAAAAAGCTGTTTGCATAATCATAATTGCTCAATTTAATAGAAGGATAATCGCTTAAGGGTTCTATGCTATTCATGACAGAGAACTCTGTATCCGAAGTACTCCCTCCCAAATGATAACTCATTGTATTAGGATAATAAACAGAGTTATTGGAAAGTTCGTTCAGGAACGGTGCAATATACTCTCCATTATGGGTTTGATAAATCGTATTCGCATCCATGGATTCCACTTGAATAAATATAAAGTTAGGATTCTTCTTAGAAGCCTTATGCTTGTTTTCTATTTCTTTACCATAAACAAAATTATTGGCTAAGAAAGAATAATCCCTGCTGTTATACATGTTGATAGCCGAATTAAATAGAGTTCCATAACGTTCAACAATGGCTGCTTCACCTTCATAATAGTTCTTCACATTTTGTCTAAAAGAAACCTTTTGCGTAAAATTTTCTTTTTCCATAGCATAGGCTGCCTTTGGACATAAGATCAATAGTATTAAAACAACAAAGCGAACTCTTTTTATTAACTCAGGACATTTGTAATATCTTTTGACAATAAAAAACAGAACAGGAGCATCAATCAATAGTAATAGCAAAACCGGATTAAACGGTGCCGAAAAGTTCCTTATTGCAATCAAACCCTCCGACATAATGGACATGACTTCCTTGATATGAAAATATCTTTGAAAATACATATAATAACCCGTATTCACCAGCATATATATGGTTTGAGTGATATAAAATCCTATTAAAAAGATTCTGGATTTAAATACAAACAAAAACGGATATAAAACGACTAAAGCAAAAAGTGTAAAATAAAACTTATATTTTAATAATTCAAAGGAACGCTCTGGCATCAGATAAAAATTGAAAAAAGTTATCTTTAATATATTGAGCATAATAAAAACAACAATAGCAGCAATGAGCGAAAAATTTGATTTTTTATTGAAAATCCCTTTAAAATTTTCAATCTCTCCTTGAACAAACTTTCTTATATAGTAAAAAACCTTCAATAATACCTTACCTATACTTTTAAATTTCGATATAATAAATTTTTTTATAATTTCAAATATTGTATTAAACATTATCCCTCCCCCTTGTTCAACAATTGAAAGCTCCCTTAACTCCATGTTAAAATTCTGTTAATTGTTCGCACAATGCATTATAACAAAATTACTCGATATATTCAATAAAAATTATGTTTTTTTGTTATGTTGGTCTACTAAACCCTATATAATATATATTAAATTGGGGTCTTTTTATACTATCCTTTAACAAACTTACCCTTTACTTCATCGATGATTTGCCCATCCTTCATGATGGTATGGCCACGTACAATAGTAGCCACAGGCTTACCCTTTATTTTAAAACCATCAAATGCAGTGACCTTGCTTTTACTATGCAATTCATCTTCTTTAATCGTCATATTTGCATTAAAATCCACGATAGTGATATCCGCATCTGTTCCTACCTGAAGTGATCCTTTCTGTGGATATAAATGAAATATTTTGGCAGGATTCTCAGAAAGCAAGGATGCCAGCTCATTTTTTGTGATTTTACCCTCACTGACAGCACCTATCATCAAAGGCGCTAATGTTTCAACGCCGCATATTCCTGCAGGGATTTCATAAAGACCACCGGTTTTCTCTTCTTTGGTGTGAGGTGCATGATCCGAACACACCATCGTGATAGTCCTATCCTGAATACCTTCCCAAATTCCATTTTGATCTTCTTTATATTTGACAGGTGGATAGGCCTTCATTTTGGGTCCTACTCGATTAAAGTCCTCTGTACTCAGAAATAAAAAATGCGGGCAGGTTTCAGCTGTTATTGGTAGACCTTTTTCTTGGGCCCTTCTTATCGCATCGGTACCGTCCTTAGAGCTTACATGTAAAATATGAAGCCGACACTTGGTTTTTTTTGCAAGGGATACTGCTGTTTGTATAACCATCTCTTCTGCAATGCCCGGCCGAGATTCCACGAGTTTCTCGTATTCCCCAAGATTCGCATCCAATAACTCCGGTTCATTGGATAATGTTTCAATCAAGCTGGCATTTTCGGCATGAATTGCAACACACTTACCGGTCTTTTCTACCTCTCTGAAAATCTTATAAACCTCTCCATCGCTTAAAGGCGCTAAGACATCATCTCTCATTCCCGGCTTATAATTATAAACGAGCTGGTAAGTCTTTTTATCAATGGCATAACCCCAGAAGAATTTAAAAGCAATGGCCCCTGCTTCACTTAATTCCCCCAAGCAGTGATTGTTTAAATCCCCAAGGCATAGTCCCCATAATGCAAAATCAATATGAGCTTTCCTAGATAAGTTTTCAACCTGTTGATTAAAATTTTCTTTATTCCATATAGCGGGTATAGCATTGGGCATTTCAAATAGCATGGTTATCCCGCCTGCTGCTGCCGCTCTGGTTGAATGAAAGAAGTCTTCTTTATGCTCTCCACCCTTATCTCTTGAGTGAACATGGGTATCAATAAAACCAGAAAAAATATACTTGCCTTCAGCATCTGTGATTTCTCTTGCCTCACCTTCAAGTTCTTCGCAAGTAATAGCAGCAATCTTTGAATCCTTTATATAGATATTAGCCCTGTATTCTTCGGTTGATGTGACAATCGTTCCGTTTTTTATGATATGGTCCCACAGCATAATAAAAGCCTCCTATAATTTTGTTGTTTGTCATGTTTATCATATATTTTTTTTTAATTTTTATCAACCCATGAAAAGAACAGAAGGTTACTACTCTATGAAAAGAAAAAAATAGTGTCACCCGTTGTTTGGCAGGGACACTACTTTGCATCCAATAATTTTCCAGTGATTATGCGTTAGCTTCCTTATATTTCTTTATCGCTTCTGTTAGCTTAGGAATAATTGCCTTAACATCTCCTACAATACCGATATCCGCTACATCAAAGATAGCAGCTGTATCATTTTTGTTAATGGCTATAACACAATCTGAACCTTCCATACCTGCTACGTGTTGTATAGCACCTGAAATACCGCATGCTAGGTACAAATCCGGTCTGACTGTCTTTCCTGTTTGACCTACTTGTCTGTCCTTTGTAGCCCATCCGGCATCTACGTTAGCTCTAGATGAAGAGATGTCTCCACCTAAAACATCAGCAAGCTCTTTTAAATCGTTGAAGAATTCAGGTGAACCGATTCCGCGACCTCCGGAAACAAGAACACCGGCTTCTGTTATATCTGATTTTTTATGTGTCTCCTTAACAATCTCTCTTATCACCACATTCATATCCGAAGATTCAAATGCAACCTTGACTTCTTGAATCTCACCATCTCTAGCTGTATCCTTTTCCAGTCTTTTCATAACACCGGGTCTTACTGTAGCCATTTGAGGGCGGTGATTTTTACATAGGATTGTAGCCATGATATTCCCACCAAATGCAGGACGAGTCATGAATAATAATTTTTGTCCTAGGTCATCCGCTTTAGCTTTGTATTCCTCTATATCTAGTTTTGTACAGTCCGCTGTTAAACCGGTTTGAACCCTTGAAGCAACTCGAGGTGCTAAATCTCTTCCTATAGAAGTCGCTCCAAACATTACAATTTCCGGATCATATTCCTTAATAATGGTTGTTAAAGCCTTTGCATAAGGCTCTGTTACGTATTCTGCAAGCATAGGGTCCTCCACGTATAAGACCTTATCTGCACCATATTCAATCAATGTTTTTGCCTTTTCCTTAATTTGATCTCCCAGTAGAACGGCTACAACCTTTTGCTCTAAATCCTTAGCCAATTTTGTTGCTTCACCGATCAATTCAAGACCAACTTTTGCGATTTGACCGTCTCTCTGCTCAACAACTACATAAATATCTTTACTCATTTAAGTTTTCCTCCTTCTCCACCTATTAAATGATGTGTCTTTCTTCAAGTTTCTCAAGGATAACTTTTACTGCTTCATCCACACTTAAATCAGCGAGTACCTGTCCTTGGCCTTTAGCCTGTTTTGTAAAGGATTTATATACATTGGTTGGAGATCCTTTTAACCCTATGTGATTTAGATTTAAATCGTCCTTTAAATCGTCATATCCAAATACCTTCACTTCCTTTTCATAGGCTTCAATAATACCTCTTGCATGCATATATCTGGCTGTAGCCAATTCTTGAAGTGCTGTCAATAGGCATGGCATCTTCACCTCAAGAACATGGTATCTATCTTCAAATTGTCTTTTTACAATAACAGAATTACCTTCTATATCGATTTCTTCTACATAAGATACTTGAGGAATCCTAAGATTTTCTGCAATCTGCGGTCCTACCTGTGCTGTATCTCCATCAATAGCCTGACGACCTGTAATAACAATGTCATAGCCTATTTTCCTCAGTGCAGCTGAAATAATAGTTGCGGTTGCAAAAGTATCGGATCCGCCAAATTCTCTTGCGGATACGAGGATAGCCTCATCACAACCCATTGCAAGTGCTTCTCTTAATGCAACATCTGCTTGTGCAGGGCCCATACATACTACCGTTACAGTCCCACCAAATTTCTCCTTTAGCTGCAATGCTGCCTCAATACCTGATTTATCATCATGATTGATAATGCTAGGCACTCCTTCTCGGATCAGTGTATTTGTAACCGGATCTAGTTTCACTTCATTTGTGTCCGGTACTTGCTTTATACATACAACGATTTTCATCTTATTATCTCCCTTCAAATATTTATTAGCTAATCTTCATTGAGCCGGCAATAACCATCTTCATAGCTTCTGAAGTACCTTCATATATTTCAGTAATCTTAGCATCTCTCATCATTCTTTCTACCGGGTACTCTCTGGAATAGCCGTAACCACCCATCATTTGTACACAGTCTCTTGTTACAACATTACATACATCGGAAGCGAAGAGCTTGGCCATAGCAGCCAATGGGCTATAATTTTCTTTATTGTCCTTAGAAACTGCGGCTCTCCATGTCATAAGTCTTGCTGCATCGATTTTGGTTTGAAGCTCTGCTATTTTAAACTGGGTGTTTTGGAAGGAAGAAATTCTTTTTCCAAATTGTTTTCTTTCTTTCACATATTTTATAGCCTCATTCAAAGCTCCTTGTGCAATACCTACGGATTGAGCTGCAATCCCAATTCTTCCTCCGTCAAGAGCTTGCATAGCAATCTTAAACCCATCTCCTTCTTTTCCCAAACGTTGAGATACCGGAATGCGCACATTTTCATAAGCCACTTCACAGTTGGATGCTGCTCTGATACCCATTCGTGGAATACTTCTTCCTACAAATATACCAGGTGTATTGATATCTATGACGAAGGCTGATATGCCTTTTGTACCCTTTGATTTGTCTGTCATGGCAAAGACAATAAATGTATCTGCAAATCCTGCATTGGTAGTGAAAATTTTAGATCCATTGATGATATATTCATCGCCATCCAGTACCGCTTTAGTCTGTTGGCCGGCAGCATCTGTTCCTGCATTAGGCTCTGTTAATCCAAAGCAACCTACTTTCGAACCGTCTACAAGAGGTCTTAGCCAGGTTTGCTTCTGTTCTTCATTTCCAAAGCTATCAAGACAAGCACTAGCAAGAGAAGTATGAACTGAAATTGTAATGCCTGTGCTTGCATCCACTTTTGATATTTCCTCCATACAAAGAGTGTAGCTAAGGACATCTCCTCCAACTCCACCATAATTTTTGGAATAAGGAATACCCATCAAACCGTATTTTTGTAGTTTCTTAACAAGGTCCAAGTTAAACTCTTCTGTCTCATCCATTTCTTCTGCAAGTGGTTTAACTTCATTTTCAGCAAATCTGCGATAGAGTTCTTGCTGAAGCAAATGCGTCTTTGAAAGTTTAAAATCCATATTATTCTCCTCCAGTTATCAATATTTTCCAAATTATTTCTTCAAGATATCTTATATTAAATACACTTTAATCTCTCGTTAATAAGTTGTCAATCTATTTTTGAAATTAACTATGAAAGTATATTGTATACTTGAAAACTGTGATGAGCATCTTCAAAAATTTTCGGGTAAATAATATTTTAATAATTTGAAGTTTCAATCATTCCTTAGATAATCCACTTTGACTTTTATGAATTCTCTCCATGGAATTTTTGTAGCTTTTTGAATACACAAAAAAACAAGACTTGTTATTTTATCGACAATCACGTCTTGTTTTCTCAAAAAAAGGACATTCTCTATAGAAAATCGAAGGAACTACTGCTTGTAAGAATGAGATCGCATCTATCTTTGATACTGAAAGATTCAAAATACTCCTTTTCAAGAGGAATCCACATTGTCTCAAAACGTTTCAACATTTCTCCCCCATTCCTTGCTAATATTCTTTCTCTTTGTTCTTTTTCATCAATATCTAAAAATACTTTATAGTTATAGGCATGTTCGAGAGCCGGATGCAGACTATAGACGCCCTCAACAATGTTTATTCCCTTGGGATTGACATGAATTTTATGACTAAAGTCCATCATCTTACAATTAAATACTTGGTATTGAAAAGGTATATTGGCTTTGATATTCGTTATAACCTCTTGTAAGAATCTTTCATAATGAACGTTACCTCCCGGTTCCTTGTACCGCTCTGCATGTCGCATTTCCTGGGGTAGAAAAAAATCATCCATAGAAAAAACATTACAGTCATAGACCTCTTTTAAGCTGTTAGCCAAACTGGTTTTCCCCGAACCACAAGGCCCATCTATCGCCACAATTATCCTATTTTCAGATGTAGCAATCAGCTTATCCACTTCTGATTGAATCATGTTCAATAACTGACAATTGTTCTTATTCATGATCTATTAAACCTGCCTTTTCCAGTGCTATGACA
Organism: uncultured Eubacteriales bacterium; assembly: GCA_964429195.1. GTDB lineage: Bacteria > Bacillota > Clostridia > Peptostreptococcales > JAAYPU01 > JBBAFM01. Next base: position 20,473 of record CAYSBC010000003.1, read on the forward strand.
ATAATCGGAATTAAGACCAACTGAATAATTATTCCCGGGATAGCATTGATAAATCCCATCATGATGAACATGTCCATAGAAAAATCCATGCCGATAGATCTGTATAACAAAGCGCTGACTATGCCCCAAGCCATTCTACCCAAGACCATCGATATTATTAAAGTAATATAGACATTCATTTTATTTTTAGGAAGAATTTTATAAACGAGTCCGGTGGCTAACCCATATACACCGAGCTCAAAGGCCATAGAGATAGCCATAGGAAACATGGGTGGCATCGAATAAATGGCAGATCTTAACAAAGGTACAATAAAGCCAATCATGAGTCCTATAGGTCCCCCGCAAATAAATCCACCTAAAAACACAGGAATATGCATAGGTAACAACCTACTACCAATAGCCGGTATCTGCCCGGTCATAAAGGGTAAAATAAACCCTAATGCAATAAAAAAACCACCCAGTATAACTTTTTTCGTTTGACGATTCATTTTCTTCCTCCAACAAAAATACCATGGGAATTATTGCTGATCTTCAAAACAGCAAATAACCTTCATGGTATTCTTTATCTTATTTATTTTGTTTTAAATGAAGCTTACTCAAAAGCCATTTTATCTATTGTCGAATAGATTAACAGGAGAAATAGTTAAATAGAACTAAATTCCTGATGCTTTCTTATTAATATTTTGACTACCCCATAATTCATCAGCCACTACTGCCCATTTAGCTGCAGGCTCCTGACATTTATCTGTTAAATCTTCAACTCTTTCTTGGTCCATAGGTTGAGTGGATTCGGCTTTAGATTCCAACACCATTTTTTTAAGTTGTTCCGGATTATCCAATAACGGACAAGGTCTTAACATGTTCTCATTAAAAGGCTGATTTTGTTGGTATTGTTTGAATAATGGAGATTGTAATGCTTCAATTAAAGACACATCCTTAATATTTGTATTAGCATAGTGAATAAATGCACAAGGTTCAACATCACCATTTGCATTAATGTGGAAATATCTTCTTCCTCCGGCTATACATCCATTGACATATTCACCATCATTCCAGAAGTCCAAGACAAACATAGGGTATTTTTTTCTACTTTCTCTGACTTGATAATACATATATTCCCTTTGCTCAGGAGTAGCTAAGAGATCTAAATCCGCATCTTTTCCAAGGGGCATATAAGTGAAATACCATCCAAAGTAGCAACCCTTTTCCAGCATTAATTCCAGATACTCATCGGAACCGACTACTTCTGTGTTTTTGCTATGATAACAAGTAGAGAATCCAAAACCTACACCATATTTTTTTAGATTATCCATGGCTATCATAACCTTCTTATAGGTTCCTTTACCTCTTCTGAAATCTGTTTCAGCTTCAAATCCTTCTACGCTGATTGCAAAAGTAATATTTCCAACTCTTTGACATTCTTGTGCAAACTTATCATCGATGAAAGTTCCGTTTGTAAAGGCTAAGAACATGCAATCATTGTGCTTTTCACATAATTTCAAAATATCTTCTCTTCTTACTAAAGGCTCTCCGCCGGAGAATATGTACATATACATGCCTATTTCCTTACCTTCTTGAATGACTCTATCGATAACATCGTAAGTAAGGCTGTCACTTTTACTATATTCAGCAGCCCAACAACCTGTACATTTTAAGTTACATGCTGCTGTTGGGTCAATGATTAAAGTCCAAGGTACATTGCAACCATATTTTTTCGAAGCCTCTTGTGCCATCGGCATACCAATTATTCCGGAATTCATAATCATATTAAATAAAAACTTTTTTCTACAATTACTATCCAACTCTGTTAAAATTCGTGTGATAAATTGGCATCCTACCGATCCTTCATCTTTCATAACATCACTAACATATTTTGCTTGCATCTTATGTCGGTCATTTGTTATTATTTTCTCTGCCCAGTTCAAAAGTTTTGGAAAATCCCTTATCGGATCTTTTTCCAGGTACTTCACGGCTTCATTAAGCATGACAGCGGTGATTTTTTGTTTTGCGTTCTTAATCATAAAATTCCCTCCTCATACAACTCTATTCAAGCTGTATCTTTGGTTTTAAAATAATTGAACTATAAACAAATCCTTGCCATATTGATATAATATCACTTTTTAGATAAAGTTGTCAATACAATTAACAATCTTGACGATTATTTTTTACTTCTTTTTATTAATAATATGCCTTAAATATTATGTTAATTCCTAAATTTCTGTAAATTATGAAATTTTATTTTTATTATAAACGCTGTTTTTCTAACATTTCCGTCTTTTTAATAAATTATTTTTAAAAAAATAAAAAACAAGCTATTTCTATTTTTTTCAGTTGACTTAGCTTGTTCACGGATAAAAAGGGGGAAAAACTTTAAAAAATTGACTATATTTTAACAATAATATAATTGTCAGAATATTCTGTATAGTTTAATATTTTTTCTCAATTGTCGTTTTTTTTCTAAATAATGGGTTTTGCACCAATTCTACGCCAACCTTGCTCATTTTCATTCTGTTTATTCTTCGAAAAACTACACTTATTCTATCTTTTATGAGCTCTCTTCTCCTTTCAATATTCTAAAAAAATAATCCTCAAGGAGTAATTATCAGAATATTCTGATAATTACTCCTTGCTTTTCATTTTTAAATAGAAAAATAAGCATTAACAATTATATCTTTCCCTTTATTTGGAAAAATATTATGAAACAATAACAGTTTTTAACTTATTATTGAGTGGAAGGATATGCCTTTGTGAAAATATTGGCTATGGCCTTTAGCGGGATAAAACAAAATGGACTATATCCTCAATAACTTCTTCACTGACTTTTTGCTTCGTTTTATATTCTTCAGGTGATGGTTGTTGTCCAAGGGACTCCATCCATAAATGGTTGAGATTATCATAGACTTTAAATTGAACATTTTTTTTACCTTCGAAGGCCTCTTTCCAAAGTTCAAATTCATCCATTGTCACCTGGTAGTCCTTTCCACCCTGTAAAAGCAATAATGGCTTAGTGACTTTATCCGCCAAATGATAGGCATTATTTTCTTTCAAATCAATCCAATAAGACTTTGGGGCACCCAAGAGATCATTAGCAGTATACTCCGAGTCTTTATCAAGATTCTTTATTTTTTCTACAGACTCTTCAAGAGCTACCAGTTGATTCTTTTCTTCGTCATCCAATTTCCCGTCCAAAGAGAAGATGTAATTGTATTGCTTAATCATTAAATCCTCGAGACTTGATGCATTGGCAGCTGCCATGATAAATCCTGCAGCATCATCGGTTATTTCTGCAATTCTGGGGATAAGATTCCCTCCTTGACTATGACCCAGGATATAGATTTTTTTAGAATCGATGTTTTTATGATTTGATAATATTTTAAAAGCCGACTCAACATCCTCCAGATATTCTTCTTTAACTGTAATCTCTAGATTAGACATTTCCAAGCCATAGGTCTTGGTTCTTTTATCAAACCTTAATGAAGCAATCCCCTTTTCCGCCAAACCCCAGGCAATATCTCTAAAGGGCTTATTTTCATAGAGGGTTTCATTCATATCCGACGGTCCTGAACCCGGAACTAATAATACTGCCGGAAAAACGCCCTCTTTATTAGGCAGAGTTATTCTACCCTCCATTTCATATTTCCCACTCACAATCGTCACTTTTACTTCTTCTAGATTGCCCTTCAGTTCTTCGTTATCCTCTTCAGATTCTTCGGTATAAGGGGTAAAATTAAATCCGGCAATAAGGTGATTCTTATCAAAAACTACATTGAGATTGATTATCCCTTTTTCAAACTTCGTATGGATAGAGACAATATTATATTCCCCTGAAGTCACTTCTTTGTGTCCTATTATTTCGACAAACTCTCCTTGTTGATCGATTAGCCCATCCCAAATTTGTTTATAGACTGACTCATTAACGGCCTTTTCCATTTTCGAGTCATAACCAAACTCTGTATAGGCTTTTTTAAATTCTTCCTTGACGAGAGTTTCTATAAGCTTATTAGCTGTTAACACGTCATCCATTCCATTTTCTATGACTTGCTTTTCGCCCTTTGAACTGCAACCTGCCAATATCATGCATACCAACATTATTAAAATAATTACTTTCTTCATCCTACTATCCTCCTCAATTTATATACTGGTCAAAATACTGATGGCTATCAATAGGACTATGGCTAATACAAAGCCTATTACAGCTTTTCTATTGCCAAGATTGATTGTCCATCCAACCCCAAATCTCTTTTCCACCATAAAGGATGGATCCTCTTTATTGACGTAAAACATGCCTAATTTCCAGTAAGCATCATCATTTCGATTGGCCTTTTCAAAATCTTCATCCGACCTCACCTTTAAGCGGCTGCCCCCTTGCCCCGTATAGACGGCCAGTATAATGAGCGATAAAACAATAATGAAGGTCGGGACTATGGCTATCAAAGTGATAAAAGTTTTTGACTCATTCATTTTTCCTATGACGAGTAAATTAAGCATAAAAAACATGGTTGTTAAAATAGTTGCCATAAGGATGGTCCATGCCGACCATATCCTTCGAAATCGCAATACCCTTTCCTTGGATTCATTTGGTTTCCTAGCATCCAGTTGCTTTTTAGACATCTTAATGGCATAGTATACAAACACAAATATCAAAAGAGTCAACAAGCTTATATGGGGTATCATAAACACTTTCGCAGGTGACTTGGCTACCATCCGTATGATATTCCCATTAAAATCAAAGGCTACTTTGAGTTGTTCAGGTATCTCTTGATAGATTAAAGCGTTATAAATGTACATGTAAGCATTGATGATTAGTGGAATGCCAAACCAAAAGATACTTGCAAGAGGATAATCTACTCCGTTTATTTTTTCATCCGTTGTAACCACAACTGTTTCCGGAGCTTTTACCGGGAAGTTCTCTTTATGCCTTTTTACTTCAAGGTGAACGGAAATATAGGAAAATCCTTGGATAAAAATCATGCCAATAATGACAACCGTATAAACGAATTCCAATGGAAAATGCATGCTCCCTAAATAAAGAAATATTAACAAAACAGCATCTAAAAACAGTAACCTTCTTATATACTTATAGGTATAACCTTTCATGGTTTGTTCATCCATCATTTCTTTTTCGATTCTGATTCCAAAGAGTATTTCCTTCCTTGATAGAAAAGGAAGTATTCCCATTAGAATAAATACAAAAAATAACATAATAAACATCAACGTACTTTCACTATTAAGATTTATATACATTCCTTATCTTCCCCCTATTTTCCTATATTTTTCTCTGCAAATAGCCATCATTTCTTCCTCGGTTAACCCTCTGCAAATAGCCTCTATGAATACATTTTCTATATCTGTATCCAACACCTTTAAATAGGCTTCTGTTACTAATTTCCTTTTCTCCTCGACAACAGCCCCTTTTCTTCGGTCAATTCGAATAAATCCATCCGCCTTCAAACTGGAATAAGCCTTATTAACAGTATGCATATTAATACCTATTTCACTTGCAAGCTGACGGACTGAGGGCAGGGCCTCTCCCTCACTCAGTTTTCCGGTTGCTATGGCCCTTAGAACCTCCTGCCTGATCTGTATAAAAATAGGTACCTCCGAACTAAAATTTAACTCTAAAATCATAGAATCACCTTTTTTCTTTTGTTCTATCTGTTATATTTAATATATAACAGATAGAACAAAGTGTCAACATTGGATGAGCGCCCATTTACACATAAAACAAATAGAAATAGTTTTGGAACAATCCAAAACTATTTCTACTTTCTATGGCAAGAAATGTTTGTATAGAATTCAACTTCTATACTATAGGCAGCGGCTTCCTATAGCTAAAAGAAATTAAATCTCACCTTTATTTAACTCGTTTGGTGCCTTTGGTGCCTTAGCCAATAAGGCCATGATAGCTCCTATGGAACATAAGACGCCTGTGATGATAAATGCCAATTGATAACTACCATTAGATGTTTCAACGATAACAGCTGCTAAACGCGGTCCAATGATAGCACCAGCACTATAGGCTAAGAAAATAAAACCATAATTGACGCTGACATGCTTTGGTCCATAAAAGTCTGCGGCAATCGACGGGAATGTACCCATGGCCCCGCCAAAACAAAATGCAACAAATCCTACACCTAAAGCATATAACCAGAAGTTGCTCAATGCATTTAAGCTAAACATGGTTACAGCACTGATTACATACATAATAAAGACCACGCGCATACGCCCTATTTTATCAGAAATAGTACCCCAAAATAGTCGGCCAAATGTATTAACGATAGCAAGAATACTCACAATCAATCCCGCCTCTATCGGCGTGAGATTGGCAACCTGCTGTCCGATAGGTGACGCGTGTGCGATAATCATTAATCCGGCTATATTAGCGAAAGTGTACATAATTAGTAAGAAATAATATTGCGGAGTTCTCAACATTTCCCTAGGTGTAAAATCATATTTGCTCGGTCCTGTTTGGCCGGCTTTTACGGTAGGAGGAGTCCATCCCTCAGGAATATAGCCTTCCGGGGCGGCTTTCATCAATTTGCCTCCAATGATAACACCTACAATTGTATAAATAGCTTGAAGGAAGAATGTAGTCAAAGGTCCATAACTGGCAATCAACCTGGTTGCTACAGGCGCATAAAATACAGATCCAAGTCCAAAGCCGGCGACAGCCAATCCACTGATCATACCTCTTTTGTCCGGAAACCATTTTACACAGGTGGCTATTGGAATACCATAAGAAATACCTATTCCTGCACCTCCAAAGATACCATAGCCAAGATACAGCATACCAAGAGACGTTGTTCTGCTTGCAATTAATAACCCTAGGGATAATACCGCAGCACCGATGATAACCATTTTTGTTGGTCCATACTTCGGTAAAAAACGTCCGGCTATTATCATCAATATAGGAATCATAGCCAAGTTTATTGAAAATGCTAAAGATACCTGAGTTGTAGACCATCCAAATATGTCTTGAATAGGCTTTTGGAATACACTCCAAGTGTAAAGTGCTCCTAAGCAAAATTGAACAATGACGCCTCCCAAAACAACTAGCCAACGATTATAACTATTTTCTTGCATTTTAGACCTCCCCTAAAATATATTTTCTACATTCCATGTAGTAGAAATTTAATCAAACCATTCAATCGGTTTTCCTTTTCGAGGTGGGACAGGTGGATTCTGATCTGGATGGCCCATAGGCGTTATCCCTACTAATTTCCAATCATCCTGCATGCCCAAGTATTCAAGAACTGTATCTTCTATCCACACAGGAGCACTCATCCAACAAGTCCCTATTCCCCTAGCATGAGCTGATAAACACACATTGTAGAGTAATGCACATCCATTTTCTATTTCTGTAACTTGAAGCTTAGGGTCATCTGCTCTAGCTGTCAAAACAACTATCGTGTGAGGTGCTCCTCCTAGACCCTTAAAGAATCCGTGTACTCTTTTTTGCATACCCTCATTAAAAAGTTTTTTTAATCGAGCATTGATATGGTTAACTGCATCTTCTACCACCTTATTAAATGCTTTTTGCTTTTCACCTGAAAAAACAAGAATCTTCCAAGTCTGGGTGTTCATTGCCGAAGGAGCCCAGAGTGCGTCTTCTAATATCTCGTCAATTAACTCCCTTGGTAACTCTTCACTTTTGTATTTCCTGATACTTCTTCTTGTCTTAATGCCTTCCATTAACTCCATGATTCTTTTCCTTTCAATTTAGTATGTTTTTTATTTTATCCAAACAATTCCCAAGGATTTTAAAATTCTCTTCTCCAAGGGCTTGTTTCAAATAATTATTGAATTGGTCATTTATTGGAAAAATTTTTTCCCCTAAGTCTTCACCTTTTTCTGTCAAATATATTTGAACACTCCTTCTATCTGTTTCATCTTCTTCTCGGATGATATAGCCGCTTTTTAATAAACGGTCGACTAGTCTGCTGACAGAAGGGCTATCTAGATCAATCGCTGCAGCAATATCCTTGAGAGAACTGCCATTGTTATCAAGAAGATAAAACAACACTAACGCTTGCCCAATGGTTATACCATACTCAGCAAATTCACTATTAAAATGTCTTGCTAAATCTCTGGATATTGAGCCCATACGAAAACTTATAAAATCCGTAAAAATACTATTGTTCATTGCTTTATTCATCTCCCGTGCTGTATTCGCTCTATTTATTAGTTGGTTTTTCATCAATTGTTTTGCAATCAATTGTCACGACAACTATTTATTTTTAGATTACCACCATCTTTCTCTTTAGTCAATCTATTTTTCTATAAACTGTATTGAAATTATATTTTTTAGAAAAATTTCGGCAGCGCTAATGGCATCATCGGCAAGGAGATTTTAAAGCTAGCACGGGGACGGGGGGAGTAAATATGGGATAAAGGAGCAAAAATTCAAGTAGTGTGTGGTTTATTTTTAGAAAACCACACACTACTTGAATTTTTGAACAGATTTAGCTTTAAAATTACATTTTATTCCAAAATATCAACACACTAGTTGAAAATTTGCTCAGCTTTTAGCTAAAAGCTTAAAAAGCAGGGTGCGGATATTTTCATTTGTGCTTGACATCTTTTTTATACAAACTGTTCTTGAAAGAGTGGAGTTGACAAATATCTCTCTCCTGTATCTGGGAATATAACAACTATTGTCTTGCCTTTGTTCTCAGGTCTTTTTGCTATTTGAATTGCTGCAAAGGCAGCAGCCCCTGAGGAGATGCCCACAAGAAGACCTTCACTTTTAGCAAGGCTTCTAGCTGTATCAAATGCTTCATCATTCTTCACCTTGATGATTTCATCGATCATTTCTTTGTTTAATACGTCCGGAATAAATCCAGCCCCTATACCTTGTATTTTATGAGGACCTTTTTCCCCTCCGGATAGAACGGCGGAGTCATAGGGTTCCACTGCAATGATCTTTGCATCCGGCTTGCGGCTTTTTAAAATTTCACCAATACCGGTTATCGTTCCTCCCGTTCCAACTCCTGCAATAAGTATATCCACTTCACCCTCTGTATCCTTCCAAATTTCTTCAGCAGTAGTTTTTCTGTGGATTTCCGGATTAGCTAAATTTTTAAATTGCTGAGGTATAAATGAACCGGGTATTTCTGCTGCCAGTTCTTCAGCCTTTTGAATAGCACCCGCCATACCTTCTGCTCCAGGTGTAAGAACAAGTTCTGCACCTAAAGCCCTCATAAGGTTTCTACGCTCAATACTAAAAGTATCCGGCAAAGTAATAATGAGCCTATATCCTTTGGCTGCTGTAACAAAAGCCAAAGCTACCCCAGTATTTCCGCTGGTTGGCTCAATGATCACTGAATCTTTTGTCAGCAATCCTTTATCCTCTGCGTCTTTTATCATGGCATAACCAATTCTATCTTTAACACTCCCTGCAGGATTAAAATACTCGAGCTTTCCTAGCACTTTGGCCTCCAAATGATGAAGCTTATTAAAACGGGATAACTCAAGTAAAGGAGTATTACCAATTAAATCTGTTAAATTCTGTGCAATTTTTTTCATCATTACCTCCTAGTTCTAATGGTTCTTAATCTTTGATAATCATAGCTAACTTTCATTATAGCATAATTTTTATAATCTTTATCCTTCTGGGTTTATTTTAGATCCAAAAATCAAGAAAAGGGTTCAGTTTAACAACCAAATCCTTTTCTTGTCTCGAATGAAGGTTTATATATATATCAATTCTCACAATCACCCGAAGTTGATGATCATGATAAATTGTATCGATGTATTGTTCTTTATTGATCTCCTAAATAAGTTTCAATTTCATCAAAGTAATTTCCTTCTACTGATTCAATTAACCCTTCATCACAGGCTTCCGCAATATGAGGCTTAATGGGTATCTTTGCTAAAACCTGGGTGTTGTATTCCTTTGCGATTTTATCGATATGGCTTTCACCAAATATTTTATAGGTTTTCTTGCAGTCCTCACATGTGAAATAGGACATATTTTCTACTAGGCCTATAATAGGTATCTCCATTAATCTAGCCATTTTTACTGCCTTTTCTACAATCATTGATACTAACTCTTGAGGTGAGGTTACAATAATAATCCCATCAATTTTTATGGATTGAAATACAGTTAGAGCAACATCTCCCGTGCCCGGTGGCATATCAATGAACATAAAATCAATATCACCCCATATAACATCTGTCCAAAATTGTTTAACTGTATTTGCTATAATCGGTCCTCGCCAAACAACGGGGTCTGTCTCATGTTCTAATAATAAATTGATTGACATCACATCAATGCCCGTTTTGCTTTTAACCGGTAAAAAGCCTTGTTCAGAGCCTGTAACCTTACCTGTTATCCCAAAAGCTTTAGGTATGGAAGGTCCTGTAATATCAGCATCCAAAATTGCCGTTTTGTATCCTTTCCTGTTCATTTCAACTGCTAGTAGCGAAGTAATTAAAGATTTTCCAACGCCACCTTTCCCGCTTATAACACCAATTACCTTTTTGATATGGCTTAATTCATGTGGCTTCACCGAAAAATCCGGTTTGTCTTCTTTCCTGCTGTCACAGGTTTCACCACATGAACTGCAATTTTCTGTACAATTTTCGCTCATTATTTTTCTCCCTTATGGCTTTGAATGCCATGGACACAGGCGGCAGCGATCACAAAAATCCTTTTCCGGGCATCTCTTCGAAAGCTCATAATCTCCACCTTCAATTTTTAATATATGCCCACCGACTATTGCTTCAGCTATTTTTTTTCTTGCATCATTATAGGTTTTTTGAACTGTTGTACGGGCAACTCCCATTCTTTCGGCACATTCTTCTTGCATTAATCCTTCAGCATCAATCAGGCGAACAGTTTCATATTCTTCAACTGTCATGATGATGATCTTCGCATCCTTGTATTTGATATGAAGTGGACCGTACATGTTGTTTTCGGGCAGGGAACATACCCTTCTGAATTTTCTCGGTCTAGGCATATTCAAAAGTCCTCCCTTATCAAAATAGTTTATAACATATGCCCTTTATAATTCTATTATATCTTTATCATGGCATATGTCAATAACTCTCTTTGTTTTTAAGATAATCTAATACCTCATCTTTATTCCCTTGGTATATAATTCTGTCCTTAACCTTTTGCATCTGAAATTGATACATGGGATCGTAGTATTCCACTAATAGTTTCTCTATCCATCGCTTATGCAAATCGTAGCTTCCGGTATGAACTTGTTCCCAATAGGCTTGTTCAAATAAATGACTTATCTCCTTAAAAAATTCTCCGCCTAGTCTCTTTTTTATATTCTGGAAGCCATTTCGTATATGATTGGCCCATTCAATCAAAGCTTGTTCTTCTTCAAACAGCTCTTTATAAGAGCCCTGGGATTCGACAACATACTCCTTTAATGTGATAGCTACCCTTTCTTCTATAGACGCTTCGAGGATGACTAAATCGCTGCTTTTAAAATGAAAAAATAAGGGCCTGGGCAAAAAACATTTTCCTACGTGTGCACCTTCATCCTCAAGAACCATGTCTTTATAGCCCTTATGCTTATGCTTTATCATGGCATAAGCCAAATTGTTTTCAAAGTTTATTTGAGTGGCTTGGGGTGTCACCTGACTCCCAAATGCAGAGCCCCTATGATTCGCAATTCCCTCAAGATCAATAGCATTTTCTAATTTTTTTAATAAAATAGTCTTTCCCGAGCCCGTACAACCTCCTAACATGATGATATTGCTTTGAAGCTGAGATGGTTCAAGCTCCATCCTTAAATATTGGCGGAAAGCCTTATAACCTCCTTCAATCCTCATCCTATTTTTTCCTGTTATCTCTTTAATCCATTGTTGCGTGATTTGAGAGCGAAGTCCTCCTCTAAAACAATAAACAAGGCTATCAGGATACCTTTTTAGATGATCCGTCCAAGCATTAACCCGAGCCTCTTTTATCTCTCCGCATACCAATTGGTGACCTAATCTTACTGCTTCTTCACTTCCCTTTTTCTTATAACATATTCCAACTAAATGTCTTTCTTCATCATTCATCAGCGGCAAATTAACCGTATTTTTAAAAGTCCCTTTATTAAATTCAAGGGGTGCTCTTACGTCAATTAGAGGCATTTCGTCTATCACAATCTTTTCAAAATCATTCCAAGTTAATTTTTCCATCATACCACCTTGATGAATTTACCAAAGGCCTCGCAAGTTTCCCCAATAGGTTTCAGGGACAGTCCGGCAGCAGCAGTTATCTCTAAAAATTCCGGAATACCTTCTTTTTTAACAATCACAAGAAGCCCACCGGAGGTTTGAGCATCACATAAAATATCTCTTTGCTCTTCTGTTAATCCCTCAATAGTGTCTCCATAACTCAAGAAGTTATTGCGGGTTCCACCAGGTACGCAGTCCATCGCAAGGTATTTCTTGGTATGGGGCAGCAAAGGAATCTTATCAAATTCAACAATAGCTGAGATGCCACTGGCTTTACAGACCTCCCCCAAATGTCCCAATAATCCAAATCCTGTAATGTCCGTCAATCCGACAACACTGTCTAGGCCCGAAATCTCAGCACCAATTTTATTTAAAGTTGTCATCGCCTCAATGGCAGGCTCTATATGACCAGGCTCAATCTTTTTCCTTTTTTGAGCAGTCGTCAAGATACCAATACCTAGTGGCTTCGTAATAAAAATAGCACACCCGGGAATGGCTTGATTGTTTTGTTTTAATCGGTTATTATCTACAATGCCTGTCACAGCCAGTCCAAAGATAGGCTCCGGAGAATCAATAGAATGTCCTCCTGCAAGCGGGATACCTGCTTCATCGCAGATTGAACGCCCACCTTCAATAACCCTTCCCGCAATCTCCGGATCAAGCAGATTAATGGGCCATCCTAGTATAGATATAGCCATAAGCGGTGTGCCCCCCATGGCATAAATATCACTTATGGCATTGGTAGCCGCAATTTTGCCAAAGGTAAAGGGATCGTCAACTATCGGCATGAAAAAATCTGTTGTGCTTAAAATAGAGGTTCCATTTCCCAAATCATAAGCCGCCGCATCATCTTTATTGTCATACCCCACTAAAAGGTTAGGGTAATTCTTTTTATCTCCCGCCTTATTTAATATAAGATCCAATGTAGATGGGGCAATTTTGCATCCACAACCTGCTCCATGACTATATTCTGTTAATTTTATCTCTTGCATAAAAATATTTCCTCTCTTTTTCAGTATCAAGTCTGCTCATTAATTTTAACATATTTTTTTTAAAAATAACATTGACAATAGAATAAATAAGGATATAATAACAAGTAATTAAAAATAGAAACTGTTGCAGTAGAAATCTACAAAACGAAAATTTGTGATTTCTATGCATAAGTTCGCTAACAATTTGTTTCACAAATTGGGCGAGCTGATAAATTGAGAAGAGTACATGCTTTTCGACAATTTTAAACAAATAATGATTCATTGTTTGTTATCCAGAGAGTTGCAGATGGTGGAATGCAATAATTGTCTTTGTATGGAATGGCCTCATGAAGGTGGTAGGAACGACTTCAAGTCTAGTAATGACCAACGGGATTCCCACTCGTTACGAAGGGATGCGTATGATTGTACGTCATAGAGTGGATGCTTTCGCATCAATTTAGGTGGTACCGCAGAAGTTTAGCTTTTGTCCTATAGATAGGATAAAAGCTTTTTTTATTATAAAAATTATATTTAATAGGAGGAATTATTCATGAAAAGAAAATTCAAAATTGTTTCATTCATCATCGTTATGGCCTTATTTGTCAGCTTAATCTCAGGATGCAGCGATAAAGAAATTCCTGTTATCGGTATTTCTCAATATGGCGAACATGCTTCCCTAGATAACTGCAGGGAAGGCTTCCTACAAGGTCTCATGGATTCCGGTTTAGAGGAAGGGAAAGACTTTAATTTAGATTATCAAAATGCAGGCTTTGATGATGCAATCAATACCCAAATAGCTCAAAGTTTTTCTGCTAATAACGTGGACTTGATGGTTGGTATTGCCACCCCATCAGCTACCGCCCTTTATGCAGCCGCTGAGGATAAGAATATTCCGGTAGTTTTTACAGCTATTACAGATCCGGTGGAAGCTAAGCTGGATCAAGGCAATGTGACAGGAACAAGTGATAAGCTTCCCGTTAGCGCCCAATTAGAACTTATCCGCACTTTGCAGCCTGAAGCCACTACCATAGGTATTCTCTATACTACCAGTGAGCCAAACTCTATCTCAGCCATTGCAGAGTATCAAGAAAAAGCCCCTGCATACGGCTTCTCTATTGAAGCCATTGGCATTACCATGCAATCCGAGGTGACTCTTGCATTGGATACTCTCATTGCCAAAAATGTTGACTGCTTCTCTAATTTAACAGATAATAATGTAGTAGGTGTTTTACCTTCTATCTTAGAAAAAACAACGGATGCGGGTATACCGGTTTATGGAAGCGAAGTTGAACAGGTTAAAAAAGGATGTGTCGCTTCTGCAGGCATTGACTACTATCAACTGGGCATCAGTACAGGGAAGATAGCAGCTCAAATTATTAAAGGAGAGGCTACTGCCGAAGAAATACCTTATGAAACCATACAGGAATACCATGTATATGTTAATTCTGAAGCACTTAACGAGATGAACTTAGAGCTTCCTGAGTCTATTTCAAACAATGCAATAGAAGTTCATAATATTTAGAACAAGTAGGAGAAATGCAATGAATAACTATCTTGATTTATTTACCAGCACGGTCACTCAAGGTTTGATATACGGTTTAATTGCATTCGGCGTCTATATCACTTACAAGATATTAGACTTCCCGGATTTAACGGTGGATGGCAGCTTCCCTTTAGGAGCTGCCATAACCGCAGTTCTGCTGACCCATCATGTTCATCCCTATTTGACATTATTAATTGCCATTCTTGTTGGAGCCATTGCCGGCTTCATTACCGGCGTCCTTCATGTTAAATTGCACATTCGGGATTTATTGGCCGGTATCATCACGATGACTGCCTTGTTCTCCATCAACCTTCAAATAGCAGGTTCTAATCTCGTTGTGACCCGAAGTATTCACACTATCTTTACTTCAGGTTTTTTGAGTGATGTTCCTCTTATTTATCGGAAATTAATTATCTCTTTGATTCTTGTTCTTGCCATAAAATTCATACTGGATGCTTACTTTAAAACAAAAAGTGGACTACTCTTGAGAGCTGTAGGAGATAATAGTTTGGTAGTGACGACGCTAGCTAAAGATAAAGGCACAGTGAAGATTATCGGCCTTACAATTTCAAATGCTTTGGTCGCCTTATCCGGCGCTATTGTCTGCCATGAACAACGGTCCTTCTCAAGCACCATGGGAACCGGTCAAATGGTTTTTGCCCTAGCCGCTGTTATTATGGGGACAACCCTCTTCAGAAGACTCGGTTTTGTCAAAGGAACTACTGCGGCCTTAGTTGGCAGTATTGTCTATAAAGCGGCCATTCAAGTTGCCATTAACCTGGGTTTACCTGCAAATTTATTAAAACTCATGACTTCCATTCTTTTCGTTATCATACTGGTCTATGGTAATTTCCAAAGGAAAGAGGTGAAAAACAATGCTTGAACTCAAAAATATTACAAAAATATATAACCCGGGTACCATTACAGAAATGTGTCTCTTTGACAATTTTAACCTGAAGGTATCCGATGGAGAATTTTTATCTATTGTAGGAAGCAATGGAAGCGGTAAAACTTCCTTGTTAAATATTATCTGTGGCAATATAGCTATTGAATCCGGTGAAGTTTTAATTAATCAAGAGAATGTCAATAAACTAAGTGACTTCCAACGCTACAAGAAAATAGGCCGAGTTTACCAAAATCCAGCTATGGGAACCTGTCCAAGTCTTACCTTACTAGAAAACATGTCTCTTGCCGATAATAAAGGAAAGATTTTTGGTCTTAGTCGCGCTATAAACAAAGCTCGCATAGACTACTATCGAGATCAATTAGCTACTCTAGGATTAGGCTTGGAGGATAAATTAAATGTTAAGCTTTCCAACCTCTCAGGTGGTCAACGTCAGGCTGTTGCCTTGATTATGTCCACATTGACACCCATTGAATTTCTTATTCTTGATGAGCACACGGCAGCTCTGGATCCTAAAACTGCTGAAACCATTATGGTATTAACCGATAAAATCGTGAAAGAAAAACAATTAACAGCAATCATGGTCACACATAATCTTCGCTATGCTGCAAATTATGGTAATCGTTTAATCATGATGAACAAAGGTGATATTGTATTAGAGCGTTCCGGAGAACAAAAGATCGCTACTTCTGTTGATGACATCCTGCATGTTTTCACAGAAATTAGTATTGAGTGCGGCAATTAATCCCTTTTTCTTTTCAGGAGTTGTTTAACTTGAGCCTCTAGCACAAGAGTACCATCTTGGTTGCTTACAGTGAGTTGGATCTTTAAGACACCTTGTCTGCTTTTCGATGAGGAAATCATATCTAATATTTCTACTTCACCTGTTAATACGTCATTGGGGTAAACAGGAGCGGTCCAACGAAGGGAATCCATGCTTAACCCTGCGATGACTTCTGTTCCTGTTTTGTTCAATCGAGTCCACTGACCCCATACGAGGCATAAAGTGTGAAAACCCGAAGCTATAATGCCCTTGAACATACTTTCCTCAGCAGCTTCTTTATCAAGATGGAGATACAGCGTATCATACTTGGATGCAAACTCCTCTATTTCTTCTAAGGATACACTCACAGGATTCAAGTCAAACTTCTGCCCTATTTCAAATTCTTCAAAATACATAAATGGATACCTCCCCAATTTTAAGTTATTTTTTATAATAGCATAATTCAACTCATAATTATAGGGCTGCCCATAAGAATTCATAAATCCCCCATGGCGCAGCCCCTTAAAGTAAATTTAAATTAAGATTAATTGATGGCTATAGGCTATAAACCCATCTTTTCTCTTTTACTCAAAATATGAGCTTCAATATCTTTGGCAACTTGAACGGGATCATCGCCTAGCGCTACCTTCCCGCCTGTTAGCCCTTCCACATCTTCTGTAAGAAGTTTTACAAGATTAGGAGCCCCTGTAATAAATGGTGTCGGTGACAAATGGGTATAGGCCCCATAAGCTACAGTAAACAACCCATCAATGGTTGCCTTTTGTTCCATCCATTCCGGTGCAGTGACAGCAATCGGCAGATCGGATATATCTGCATCGAGATGATCTGCCAAAGCAGTAACAAGCATAGATATTCTTCCCGTATCTGTGCAGGTCCCAAAGCTTAGAACAGGAGGAATGCCTAAGGCTTTACATACTCCTTTTAGTCCGTCCCCTGCTAACTCTATGGCATCTAAATTACACATTCCTGCCACTTCCAGTCCATGATTACCACAACCACCTGCTACAACTAATATATCCTTTTTGATGAACTCTTTCGTAAGATTCACCGTGTTCCAATCTTGTGGACCATTTCTCAAAGTAGAACAGCTTGCCAAAGCCACGATGCCTTTTATCTGTCCCTTTGCTAGGACATCCACCAAGACATTCAAGTCATTACCAATTGCTTTTAAAACAGCCTCCGTAGAAAAACCTGCAATGGCTTTTGTCTTATGATGGGGAACCATAGGTTTAATAACCCCGTGTCTCTTTTGGAAGTTATCAATAGCAATATTAATGCAACTTTCTGCCATTTCATCCACTTTAGAAGGATAATAAGGCATCTCGTGCTCTGTTCCCGGCACACCGATAATCGTACTTACACTCACAAGAGCAAATTGATATTTTTCAGCATATTGATCCATAGCAGGAGGGGAACAATTTTCTTCGATAACCAAGGCATCCACAGTACCTGTTGCCAAGAAAGGTTCAATCGCCAACCAATTTCCCATGAGCCCCACAAAAACATCGTCTACTTCAAATCTTTGTAACAACTCTTGTCCGGTCTCTATGGAACCGACAATGCGAATACCCTTTGCTCCTGCTTTTTTTGCCCGCTCTTGATAATCTTGTTTTCTAGCTTTTTGTAAGGCTGCTACGCCAACCCAGGGTTGATGTCCATTAAAAACAATATTGACGTAATCAGGATCCATAATTCCCATATCCACATCCACTTCATGGGGCATAGGTGTTCCAAAGAGGATATCCTGAGTCATTTCTAAACCGATTTGTGCAGTGTAAATGGTAGATATACCTAACCGCAGTGCTTTCTTAGCCAAGGAAATATAATCACCATCAACATTTGTCAAGCAGCTGGCAATACAATTCTCCACCTCGTGTTGCACTCCTGAAGGGTACAGATTCAATTCTTGCCATAAGGATTTTCTCTTTTTGGGGGCAAAAGCCTCCATCATCATGCTTTTCTGGTCAGGGTTAATCTTCATCTCTTTATCTAAGAGTTCCGCCAATTGTATTGCTAATTGATTCACATCCTGTTTTGTATCGATGCCTACTTTTTCACACATCCATTTTAACTTATCGGTATCCGTAATTTTAAAAGGTGTTTTCCCTTCTCCCGTAGCCTTGAGTGTTCTAAAAGCTTCAAAAGCATGATGTCCATAGGTTGCTGCTCCCATAATGTTCCTCATGAGCAAACTCCTCATGGCCATGGCATCAGCATCTATACCGCAGACACCCTTGTCTGCACCTGCCTTGTCACTTATTCTGCATGGTCCATGGGTGCAAAGTTGGCAGCTGAGTCCTTGAAGGCAAAATTTACAGCGAATTTTCTCTTGGGCCTCCCATCTTGAAAATACGCTTGAAAGACCATCCTCCTTTATTCTTTTCAGCATTTCTTCTACGGAATCATGGTAGCTTACACGACCTTCTGTTCTCTCTAAAATAGTATCTGTCATCATCCTATTCTCCTTTTTCAATGGTTTCCAAAAATCCACATTTTGAATAGTATGACCAGAATCATCCATTTCAATGCTAAGAATTGTACCCTAGGTACCACAAAATGTCCGGTAGGGCACTGATGATGATGGGGGAGTAGCGCAGTATTCAGCTTCCACATTCCTGTGATCATAAGGCCTTGAAAGAACCTCTATCAGCTTTTCGAATAAATGATAATCTCCCTTTTCCGCCCCTCCTAGTGCTTCCTCTACCAGGTGATTTCGAGGTATCACAGCAGGATTAGAATGCATCATCAACTCTATTGATGCATCTCTTGATTCCTTTTGTCGTCTTAACCTTTCTTGCCATCGTTTATGCCATTCTGTGAATTCTACAGCCTTCAATAAGTCCATATCCTCCGGCCTATTTTGTGTCAATACTCTGAAAGTATTGGTATAGTCAGCCTCATGCTGATCCATGATGGCTAGAAGATCTTTAGCAAGTAACAGATCCTCATCCTCCTCGTTAAACAAGCCTAACTTTGCTCTCATCCCTGTCATCCAGTGATGTTGATAGAGGCCATGAAAACCTTGAACAGCCTCCTCGGCTATTGGGATTGCTTCTTCTTGCTTGTCGTGTAATAAAGGTAATAAGGTTTCAGCAAATCGAGCTAAATTCCACGCTGCAATCCATGGCTGATTGCTATAAGCATAGCGCCCATGTCTATCAATAGAGCTAAATACTGTCCCAGGTTTGTAAGTATCCATAAAAGCGCAAGGTCCATAGTCAATGGTCTCGCCACTGATGGTCATGTTATCCGTATTCATGACACCATGAATGAAACCAACCAACTGCCATTTGGCAATCAAGCTTGCCTGGCGCTTTATTACTTCCTTTAAAAATGAAAGATATTGTTTCTCTCCATCATTACAATGAGGAAAATGCCTTCTTATTGTATAATCGACTAATATCTTAAGCTCATTTGCATCTCCCCATTGTGCAGCATATTCAAAGGTTCCCACCCTGATATGGCTTGCAGCTATGCGGGTTAAAATGGCTCCTTGTAAAATATTCTCACGAAAAATAGTTTCCCCCGTTGTCACTACAGCCAGACTCCTTGTAGTGGGTATACCGAGAGCATACATGGCTTCACTCATGATATATTCCCGCAACATGGGCCCAAGGGCAGCTCGTCCATCTCCACCTCTGGAATAAGGCGTTCTTCCCGATCCCTTAAGCTGGACATCCAATCTTTCACCTGAGGGTGTTATCTGTTCTCCAAGCAATACTGCCCTTCCATCACCTAGCATTGTAAAATGTCCAAATTGATGTCCTGCATAGGCTTGAGCAAGGGGTAAGGCACCTTCGGGAACTTGATTGCCTGCAAATACGGATAAAAATTCTTCCTTATTGAGAGCCTGTACATTTAATCCCAGTGCCTTTGCTAAAGGATCATTCAAGATGATCAGTCCCGGTGAAGAAACGGGAATGGGGTCCATTAAGGAAAAGAAGGATTGGGGTAAAGAAGCATAACTGTTATCAAAATTCCATCCTGCCTTTAAACTTGATTTTTTTTCTTCCATAATCTATCCTTTCTCAATTTTTTTACTGCTATCATTATCCATTATTCTTCATTCTAACCTATTCTTCTATAAATATAATTATAGTGTCTGTTTCTAAACATTTTTTATTCTTTCTTATATGCTGTTACAATGCTTCTTTATTTTGCTTCTAAAGCTTGTATATTCTGTTCTTTGTTTGTAAAAGATAACTGAAAATATGATTAGAGAGAAGGCAGAATAGATGGCTATACAAAAACAAAAAATCTTCGCGAAAGAACCTCAATCTTATTGGATTGATTCAATAACTCAACCGGAGTATCCTAGCTTAAAGGAAGATATCCATGCCGATGTTGCCATCATCGGTGGTGGTATTGTTGGAATTTCCACTGCCTATATGCTTAGCCAACATGGCATTAAAACGGTCATACTTGAGGCAGACCAAATCTTGCAAGGAACAACCGGCCACACAACAGCCAAAATAACATCTCAGCATGGATTAATCTATGATAAAATCAAAAAACAAATAAGTGAAGAATACGCAAAGCAATATGCCGATGCAAATGAAGCTGCAATTCACATGATTGAGAAGATTGCAAAGAAAAATAACATCCAATGCGATTATACCCCTCAATCTTCCTATGTCTATACTCTTCAAGAACATTATATTGATAAAATAAGAAGCGAAGTCGAAGCAGCCTCATCTTTAGGTATTAAAGCAACCTACTTAGAAGAAACCCCCTTACCTTTTCCTGTGAAGGCCGCTATACGATTTGATAATCAAGCTCAATTTCATCCTCGACGATTCTTACTTCCTTTAGCAGAGAAGATAATAAGCCTTGGCAGTCAGATTTATGAGCAAAGTGCCATTGTTAATATCGAAGAAAATGAAAATGGACAATATACCCTCATAACGAAGGACGGAAAAAAGGTGAAAGCAGAAAAGGTTATTATCGCCTCTCATTTCCCTTTCTATAATAAACACGGGCTATACTTTACTCGAATATATCCGGAGAAATCCTATGTTGTTGCCATCAAGGCAAAAGAAAAATATCCCGGTGGAATGTATATAACAGCCGAAGATCCGGGTCGTTCACTTCGTAGCCAAATATCGGATCAAGGTGAGTTGATTTTTGTAGGAGGTGAACATCATAAGACAGGCCAAAGCGAGGATACTTTAAAGCACTATGAGGCTTTAACGGAATTTGCCCGTACTCACTTTACAGTAGAAAATCTTCCTTACCATTGGTCTACCCATGATTGCATGACATTAGATGGTATACCCTATGTAGGTCCTTATACCTCCAAAACACCTCATCTGTTTATTGCAACAGGCTTTGGAAAATGGGGAATGACCAACAGCATTGCCTCTGCAATACTATTAAAAGACCTCATTGTAAAAGGTGATTGCCCTTGGCAGGATGTCTATAATCCTTCCCGTCATACCTTCTTAGCCTCATCCAAAAACTTTATTATTGAAAACCTTAATGTGGCAAAAGAGCTTATAGGAGGCAAAGTCGCTTCCAATCTTTTAGATGGGGACATCGATACAACATGTACCCATATGGGTTGTGAATGTACTTGGAATTCCGCAGAAAAAACTTGGGATTGTCCATGTCATGGTTCCCGGTTTACTTATGAAGGAGATGTGATTGAGGGCCCTGCCCTTAAGCCTTTAGGCTTCCACAGAAGTGTCAATACAGTTGAAAAACTGATAAAAGATGATTTTTAAAGTAAACATTCAACAATTTTATCGTGTTTAAAGTGATGCTTCTTCAAAAACTCCTCAAGAACATTTCTTTGTTCAAGACTTCCTTTCCAAGCCAACCCACATCCTGCTGAAATAGTAGGCGGTAAAGGAATGATGCGTCCTTTTAAGCCTTCCATTTTAGCAGTCTCTTCAAAGCCCATAGCTTCTGTCGTGGCTTGGAAGGTAATAAGCAAATACCTTTCTTTTTGTCTCATCGATTTTCTCCTTCCAATACCCATAGAGCATGTATAGCCTCATCAATGTCATCTACCCTATTAAAATGGGAAAAACTAAAACGCACCATGCCCTGTTCTAGAGTCCCAAATGCCCTGTGAACTTCCGGAGCGCAATGAGCTCCCCCACGGGTTGCTATTCCAAAACGCTGAAATAATTCATCCGCTAAAAAACCGGAATGTACATCTCTTAGATTAAGTGTAACGATAGGTGTTCTCACATCAGCATCATAATCCCCATACAAGATGATGCCGGGTAAATCTTTCACCCCATCCAAAAATTTTTTCGCAAGAAAGCTTGCTTCTTGAAATATCTTGTCTTGTCCAACTTCATTGAGATAATCGCAGGCTGCAGAGAGTCCGGCAATACCATGAGTATTAAGTGTACCTGCCTCAAGTGCCTCCGGTAAAAACCTTGGCATCTCATGGGAAAAACTATCTCCACCGGTTCCGCCCACCTTAAGGGGATTTGGCATCACTCCATCAGCTAAACATAAGATACCTGTGCCTTGAGGCCCCAGCATACTTTTGTGCCCTGAACAACAAAGTGCTGAAATGCCACTTTCCTCTAAATGAATAGGTAGAAGCCCTGCTGTCTGAGAAGCATCTAGAATAAGTAACAAATTATGCTTTTTACATAGCTTGCCGACTCCCTCTAAATCTTGGACATTGCCTATGACATTGGAGGCATGATTCATGATCACAGCCTTCGTTTCCGGGCATATTTCTGCCTCAATAGCACATGTCTGAACATACCCTTTGCTATTGGCAGGAACAGTTGTCACCTTAACACCCTGCTTTTCCATAAGATAAAGAGGTCTTAATACACTATTATGTTCCAAAGATGTGGTTATACAATGGTCCCCTTCCTGAAGAAGACCCTGAATAGCAATATTTAAACTTTCTGTTGCATTGAAAGTGAAGACAACACGAGAACAATCATCCATGCGAAAAAAATCAGCAATTTTTTTCCTTGTTTGGTATACCATGCGACTTGCCTCAAGAGATACACCATGGGCCCCACGCCCACTATTGCCGGATCCCTTTAGGGCATGGCATACCGCTTCTATCACAGCCTCCGGCTTATGAAAAGAGGTTGCTGCATGATCTAAGTAAATCATATTTTTCCCTTCCCATTTATGGATTTATAATTTTAATAGCATTCATTTGCTTTTCAGCAATTGTATACATGTTCGTAACAGTTCCTACTTCTAAAGAATGAGTTAATTGATAATAGTTTAAACAGGTGCCACAAGTTAGTATCTGCACACCTTGAGATTCTAAAAGCTTTAAATCCTCTAAAGAATCCGACCCTTTTGTCGCCAAATAGGCTCCACTGTTGTATAGTAGAATTGTTTTAGGCAAATATTCTTGTTCTGTTAGCGCATAAATAAAATTTTTCAAAAGGGTTCGCCCTAATTTCTCGTCACCTTCTCCCATTTTATCGGAAGATAAAACAACAACCGTATTATCCATAAGACCCCTTCTTTCTATAACTGTATCATCCTTTAAAATATGTTTATCCATTTTCTGCTCCTTCTCTATGCTTTTTTTTAACCTTGATTGCGCAGCCTATGCCTATAATGATTCCATGTATAATATAAAGTATAGCTAACACGACTAGGGTTAAGTTTCCTATTTTATGGATGGCTATGAAAGAGATAATGCCCCCTATAAAATAAAGAAAAATCGAAATACCATAAAAGCGTAGCTTCCAAAGTTGTTCCCAATCCCCTTTTATTATCGCAACCAGACTATAGGCTGCATCGGTAATATAACCTGTCATATGCGTTGTTCTCACTAAAACACTGTTGATTCTGATACATGTGCCATTCTGAATTCCCATACCTAAAGCTAGAACAGAAAGAGTTGCAGCCTTACTATTAAAACCTTTATAAATAACCAGCAAACTTATGCCGAATAGAATCGGCATAAGACCATGATTCTTGCACAGATCTGATTCATTCCTATGAAAAAGAAATCTTGCAATGACAGATCCTAGAAAAAACAATATAATATAAGCCAATAGCTTGCCGAGAATGAATAGTTGTCCACTTCCCAGAGCAACAGCTGCATGACTGATATTTCCTGTATAATGTGTGATGGAGATTCCAAACAAGACTAAGGCACAAATATTAATTGCACCTGCCAGAAAGGTAAGACTTCCAATCCAGGCAAAGTAAAAATTTTTTCTTAAAATGCTATTCGTTTTGTCTCTTAACAATATCCATAATGTCCCCTTCAAATGTCACCCTCCTACTAATCAACGTAACTTATTGCGCGACTTTGCAAGCAAATATCTCTTTTTGTATTTGAGACTGGCATATTCACCAATCTTGTTAATGATGTTAAAATTGGCCACACTGCCAATGACTCCGACAATGGCAAATCCCTGAATAAATTTCGTCGTCAACATGGCTTCAGATAGCACCTTGGATGTTTGTTCCATGCGTTCTTTCAGATTAACTTCTGTTTTTATCTTGCGATCTATCTGCTCCCCAAGCCTGTCAATTTCTTCATTATATCCCTTTTGTTCTTCCCCTTTTGATAAGGAACCGCTGAGAATGAGAAGAATATAGGCTTTTTCTTCATCGCTATCATAATCATAGCCATAACCTAGTGCGACTTCATAAATAGATTTCATAATCATTGCTATAAAAACGGGAATATCCGGTAGCCCTACACCCAAAAGTCCTAAAACGCCTCCCTCTATAAAAGATAATGAAGAATTGCGAAAGAGTGAACTATTAGCTTGTTTATCGATCCTCTTAATATTTCTCTTATCTATCCTCTTATCGATTGCATAATTATTTAAGTCATACTCCAGTTGAATATTCTTTTTATTATAAGTCTTTTCTATATAAGGATTACCCTTTTCAAAAACGACTTGAAAACCTTTTAGAAAAGCACTCTCAAGTACTCCTATTAGCTTATCCGGTATCTTTTCTTGTATTTTATCTTTAATAGGAGAAATTTTTTTGCTAATAAATTTGTTTTCTTTTTTATTGAGAATTTTATCTTCTCTTTTATGGAGTTTTTTAAACTGCTTATTTAATTCTCGATCCATCATTCACCTCTAAATTTAATTGCCATCCCTTTGCTTTAGCGTTATTTTTATTATACACTATTACCCAATATCCTACCTAAAAAAAGCTGACCCGTCATAGAATCCACATTCTATTATGAGGCAGCTCTCTTTTTAGTCTTGGCGGGAGCATGTGGGAATCGAACCCACCCAAGGGGTCCTTAACCCCTCGAACCGATTTTGAAGACCGGCGATAACACCAGCTACCATCTACTCCCAAATAACTTGTTTTAATTATAATACACCTTATGCTAATTTGTAAATAAAACTCTCCAATCTTCTTTCTTTATTGTTATCTTTTGTTCATCGAAATATTCTAACAGGGGTAAGGCATATTTTCTTGAAGTTTCTAATAAATCGCGAAATTGCCCCAGTGTAATCGATTCATTTTCTCGAATAAATGACTTGATCTCCGATAAGGCCTTTTCATAAAAAAAACGATGTAAATAAATATTGGAATCGATTTTTATTAAGATTCCTTCCTTCACCAAATCTTGTATGATTTGCATCACCTCTTGGGGATCTTGAAAAGACTTGGCTACATCTGTGATAAAGGGAACCATCCATCCCCCTTGATAATATGTCTCTTCTACCTGCCCTTTTATTTTCTTCTGTTCTTCTGTATAGCTTTTTTTAAAAGCAGACAAAGCAACCCTTTCATCTTGTATGATAATCTTCCCTGCTGTGTGAAAATATTTCAGTATGGAGTCCGCCCATTTATTCTTGCCTTTAAATAGTCTGTTGCGACATTCTTCTAAACTCATTCCTAGTCTAAGAGAATTTTCTTCATGATACTCTTTTAATATTGTTTCAAGATTGGTTTCTAATGCACGGAGAATGGTATGATGAAAGGCTAAATCTTTTGTTATCATTATGACTTTCTTTTCCTTAACCAACTGCTCTATACACTTCTCTGCTTGTGTGCCTTCTTTCCCCAATTGTTTCACAATAGAGCTTAAAGGTTTAAAGGTAAGACTATATTTCTTTATAAAGATTTCTAGGATGTCTTTTTCCGAACCGGTTTCTAACAATTTCAGTTCTTCTATAGCTACTTTATCATAGGGTTTATGTTTTTTAGGATTGGCATCCAGTACAATGCCACCCCCTATGGTTTCCACCGGAGAATAAAATCTTATCACAAAATAATCACCTTTTTTAGCGGCAATCTTTTCCTCTAATCGTACTTGGGCATAGCAACTTTCACCGGCTTTTATAAGCTCTTTATTGAGTATCATGACACGACATAATACTTGGCTTGTACCGTGATAAAGAGAGACTCTTGTATTGTTTTTGAGCTCCCTATCGGTATTTTTTAAAAGATCTAATCTTACATCGAGCATGCTTGTCTCTTCCATTGAATCTTTTTCCGCTAAAACATAGCCTCTTTGAATCTCATCTTTTTTAATATTTGCTAAATTAAGAGCTACCCTCTGACCCGCAAAGGACCCTTGTGCCTTTTCACCATAGACCTGTATATTTCTTATTTTAGCAGATTGACCGGTTGGATAAACCATCACTTCATCGCCACTTTTTAAACTTCCTTCTGTCTGTGTACCTGTAACAACTGTACCGAATCCGTCTATAGTAAATAGCCTATCTATAGGGAGTCGAAAAGGTGTATTGTTGCTTTTCACCCTAATATCCTGTGTCATCTTAATAATTGCTTCTTTTAATGTTTCGATTCCTTCGCCATGAACAGAGGATACAGGAATAAGAGGTGCATTTTCAAGAAAAGTACCCCTGATCTCCTCTTTGACTTCTTCCTCCACCATTTGCAACCATTCATCATCAACAATATCTTTTTTGGTCAACACAACAAGGCCATGTTGAATATGGAGTATAGATAATATATCAAGGTGTTCTCTAGTTTGGGGCATAACGCCTTCATTTGCCGCTATAACCATGAGAACTATGTCTATTCCACCGATACCTGCCAGCATATTCTTTATAAATTTTTCATGACCCGGAACATCAATAATACCAGCCTTTTCGCCATTAGGGAGGTCAAAGAATGTAAATCCTAATTCGATTGTAATGCCGCGTTTCATCTCTTCCTTAAGATGATCTGTTTCCCTGCCCGTTAACGCCTTGATTAAGGATGTTTTACCATGATCAATATGTCCTGCTGTTCCAATGATAATACTCTTCATGACTTTATCCCTACACTTTTTGTATACTATCAATCGCCCGGATAAGATAAGGTAATGCCTCTTCTTCAATAGTCCTGCAATCTAAGAGGATAGCACCCCTATGAATACGTGCAATAATGGGAATAGATTGATTTCTTAAACTTCCTTCAAAGTCATTAACACTTTTTAACAGAGGCTTTATTTGTATCAAAAAGCTGGGCAATTCATGTAATGGCAAGGAACCACCACCTATTTGAGAAAAGCCTTCTACTAAAGACACCTCCATATTTTCGAAATGCTGAAGTGCACTCCATATTTTAAATGCTTTTTCCCTTATTTCTTTCTTATCCATGGTCATCATCTTGAGTGTCGGAATTTTTTCAAGTGGAGCTCCCGAAAAATATATTTGCAGAGTTGCCTCAAGTGCCGCTAAAGTTAATTTATCAACTCTAAAGGCTCTGGCGAGTGGATTTTCTTTCATCTTTTCTATCCAATCTTTTCTCCCAATGATGATACCCGCTTGAGGTCCTCCCAATAATTTATCTCCGCTAAAACAAATGATATCCGCACCCGTTTCCACACTTTCTTTAATGGTCGGTTCATCAACAATGCCATATTCTTTAAGGTCCATTAAGCATCCGCTACCCAAATCATGAATGACAGGAATGTTGTAGGTCTTACCCATGGCAGCTAATTCCTTTAGACCCACCTCCTCAGTAAAGCCTAAAATCCTGTAATTGCTTGTATGTATTTTTAGGAAAGCTCCTGTATTTTCAGCATCTATTACTTTCATATAATCACTTAGATGTGTTTTATTGGTAGTCCCCACTTCTTTTAATCTGGTTCCACTTTGACTCATAATCTCAGGAATTCTGAATGACCCTCCAATTTCTACAAGCTCACCTCGGGATACGATAACTTCTTTATCCTTTGCCAGTGTATTCAGTATGAGCATGATGGCTGCTGCATTGTTATTGACGACAAATGCTGCTTCCGTTCCGGTAAGTTTTGTTAGCATTTTTTCTATAGGATCATAGCGTGAGCCTCTTTTCCCTTGATCTATATCATATTCGAGATTGGAATAATGACCTGCTATATCAAAAATATGCTCTTTTATTTCATCAGCTAATAGCGCACGGCCAAGATTGGTATGCAATATAATCCCAGTTGCGTTGATAACCTTTCTTAAGCCCCATTGCTTTCTTTCTTCTATTTCAAAAACGATTTCATCTAATAAATCCTGCCGATTGAAGATGTTCTCCGAAACCATGCCCTCTGATATAGCGGATAACATCTTGTTTCGCACTTTTTCTATTTGGTCACGGATAATATCAGTCATTCTCTTGCGTGATATTTGATCATGATAGAATTTGATTTTCTCATCCATGAGTATTTCATCAACCTTGGGTAATTGTCTCAACCATTCTTTTTTATCCATTTTTATCACTCCATTTGTGAACTCGCATCCATCTTAATAAAAACCCTCTCTTTTGGTCCAAGAGAGGATTTCAAACTTTAACAAGAATCTAGATAGGTATCATACTGTGACTGTAAAGCCTTTATTAAACCAACCTTTGGAGTAATCAATGTTCAAATTTCCAAAATGATCTAACAAATCCTTTTCAACTAGAATCTCTATATCGTCAATTTTTTCAACAACGTCTTTTTCCTCATCCTTTGTCTTGTCCAAGACAATCCCAAAACTGGGACCACCTCACCCAAAAGATTGGAATACAATTCTGACGAAGCTCTTTTCATTATTCTCAAAGTACTTATTCAGTTCTTCTTTTGCTTTTATTGATAGACTTATACCCATTATACACCATCCTCCTTTCAAGAATTTTGAGCACGAATACCAAATGTAACTAAAAAACCTTTATTGAACCAACGTAAATAATCAATTTTCAAATTCCCAAAACGATTTTTTAAGTCTTTTTCAACGATTATCTCTATATCGTCAATTTTTTCAACGTAATCCTTTTCTTCATTCTTTGTCTTAACCAAGACAACCCCAAAGATGGGACCGATTCATCCAAAAGAGAGTAATACAATTCTGGCCATGTTCGTTTCATCATTCTTAAATCGCTTATATAATTCTTCTCGCGCTTTTTTTGTTAGGATTATACTCATTATACACCACCCTCCCTCAATCAACACCCTATTACTCATATATTTCCCAAACTTTTTCAAAGTTAAACAAGAATATCTAATTCCCGTTATAATTGAGCGAACTCTATCGAATCTCTAGATAGAAAATAAAATCATATACACAGGAATTGTAATCAAGGAGAAGACAGTGGACATGAATGTTCCTTTTGCGGCAAGTTCTTTGTTACCATCGTAGGTAATGCAAAGCATAGAAACATTGCTGGCTACAGGCATACTTGTTAGAATCACGCAAATACCTAAAATCATAGGATCTTTTACAAAGAACTGCAGGACAAGCCATACCATAAAAGGCAAGAGTATGAGCTTAGTAAATGACATAATATAAAGCATTCTGTCTTTTAAAACACTTGTTATGCTGACTGCCCCTAACGTGGAACCTAATGTTATCATGGCCAAAGGTGAAGTGATGCTTCCTATGGTGTCTAGAAATTTTGTGATTACCTCCGGAACAGGAAGTGCAAAATTAAAGATAAGAATAGCCAATACCGCTGCTATAATACCCGGATTCAATAATTTCTTGAGTTGAAGCTTGGCTTCTTTTTGGAGAACCGAAACACCATAGGAAAATACACTTAAATTAAAAATAATCATAAATAAGGATGTGTAAAATGAGCCTAAACCGCCATACAAAGCTGTCATGATAGGAAAACCCATGAACCCCAAGTTAGGATAGGTCAACATGAGTTTATAAGTATCATCCGTCTTGAAAATTTTCTGAAAAACCGCTGCAAAAAAAGGTGTAAAGATAAAAATACCGGCGGCTAATGCGAGCACATAAAATGCAGTCATACGATTCTCCGTATCCTGCCCTATGGCAGAAGCAATAATCGATGCGGGTAAGGTTATCTTGAGTAGAAAACCGGAAAAATATTTATCAGAAACCGTATCCAGTAGGCCCAGTTTATTGCATATAAATCCTAGAGCAATAAAGCCAAACAACAGGCATAATTGCATCACAATAGCGTTCATAAGATCCTCCTCAAATGTCCTTTACTTTTTTGTTTCTTTAGACACTATTAAACAAAATAGGAACCATAGGCTCTATTCACATCTTGAACAATAATCAGACCCCTATCTCCCTTGTCCAATTCAAGCTTTTTCCGTACATTGTTTACAATGCCTTCTGTATCATTTTCCTGAGACAAAATGATGACTATTTCTTTTTCAGGCTCTATCACCATATTAAACACTTTTGCTGTTTCATGTATCCCAGCACCTCTTGCATTGATTATGGTTCCACCCTTTGATCCAGCCTCATTAGCCGCTTCTATAACACGTTCCGCATCCCCTCTGTTTACAATAGTCGTAATCAATTGAAACATTGGCTTTTCCACCCTTCCTTCCCTTTCAAAAGTATCCTTACAATCATTACAGTAGTTTTCTCCAACAATACCGCATGCACTCGTACTAAAAGCAATGCCTTGATTCGGAATTGTAAACTGAAACTCCTTATTCAATTCAATTAAAGTATTATCGGCCGTATCCTTATCGGCTCCCATCATGACTATTTCCTTGTCATTATATAATCCTAAAAAATTAAAAACAGAACTCTTTCCGCTACCTTTTCCTAGCATGATGACACCACCTAAAACACCGTGTTTTTTTGCCTCCTGCAAAACCTTGCTGCCCATTCCACAGCTTGTTATCACATACATTATTTCAAAGGCCGATGAATGATTGCTAAACAACATCTTTTTCTTCAACTCCTTTTGGTTTTGACTTTATTTTATAAACCGCTCCCAGTGCCCCTAGTGTTAAAATGGAAGTCATGGCTATTGTTGCAAGCATACCAAAGCCATCCCTCATTAAATCGGCTCCTTCATAGGCTTGAGCAGCCCCTTGAATAAATGCCAGTATAAATGTTGCAGACATAGGACCTGTCGCTACACTCCCCGCATCAAATGCAATGCCTATAAAAAGCTTCGGTATAAAAAACATCATCATCATACAGATCAAATATCCGGGAAGCAAATAATGCCATAATTGAATTTCAGGAGTTAAAATTCGAATAACCGAAAGAGCTACAGCTAACCCCACACCCAGTACCAATGCCACTAAAACAGCTTTCTTCTTCACATAACCACTGGTGACATTCTCAATTTGATGGGTGAGTATATAGACAGAAGGTTCTGCCAGAATAGTGACACAACCTAATACAAAACCAAAGACAAGGATAAGCAATTGATTGTCCAATAAGGCTAAATTATGCCCTATAGTTGCTCCGATGTCCATAAACCCTGCCTGAACACCCAGTAAAAATAAGAATAAACCGACCAGCGCAAAAACAAAGCCTACCATGAATTTGAGCATCGTTTTTTTGTCTAGTTTCAAAGAAACTTGATGCAATACCAAAAGTATTATAAATAATGGGAAAATAGCTATAAAGCTTTCCCTGAGGATATCCGGTAAGATATTCGTAAAGGAATGGATGACAGGCTCTGCATTGGAAGCTTCCACATTGAGCTCAGCGGTAGAAGGTCCACTGGATTTCGACAACAAATTTAGAATCATAACCGATAGAATAGCACCTGTCGAAGTAATGGCGACCAATCCGAAGCTGTCTTTTTCGGAGGCCTTGCTATCCTTTTTCAACCTTGAAACACCTGCAGAAAGGGATAGGATAAATGGAACAACAAGAATGCCTGTTGCTGAAGCTGATGAATCAAAAGCTATAGCTAGAAATTCACGGGTGGTATATAGGGCCAGTACAAATATCAGCAAAAATATACCGATAAGTATTTTATAGAGGGGGACATTGTAAAAAATTCTTAAAAACCCCAGAGATAGCATAATCCCCATACCCAATGACACAAAAATAAGTATGGTGATACTTGATATTTTCCCCATATTAATGATACTGATTTGTTTGGCCAAAACCAATAAACTGGGTTCTGCAACAGTAATGAAAAATCCAAGTATCAGCCCGGAAATCAAAACTATCCATAGCCTATTGGATTTAACAAGGGATGTACCCAATAATTCTCCAAGAGGTATGATTCCAATGTCGACACTCAATAAAAAAATAGTCAGTCCCAAAATCACAGCCAAGGAACCCCATATAAATCTGGCCATCAGGGTTGCATCCATCGGAGAAAATGTAAAATTCAGTATTAAAACTAATGCAGTAATCGGCAGAACCGAAGATAACACTTCTTTAAACTTCAATAGAATAGCGTTCAAAACTTAACCCTTTCTTCTATGTAAAATTTTGCGTAGTTTTCGCATTAATCTTTTTTATTATAACATAAAAGATGCTACCCATGTTTAAAACATTTAGTAGCATCTTCTCTTCTCATAGCTTTATTGCTCTAATATTGCCATAAATTCTTCACCCGGCATAATTTCTATTTCCATAAGACGTTTTGCTAATTCATGTAGCTTATCTTCATTTTCTTTGAGTATTTTTTTTGCTCTATCATGGCAGAGTTTTATGATTGTAAGGACCTCATCATCAATTTTGGAAGCCGTTTCACCGGATACCAGAAGAGAAGTATCGCCACCAAGATAGGGATTATTGACGGTTTCCAGTGCCATCATATCAAATTCTTCACTCATCCCAAACCTTGTAATCATTGATCGGGCAATCCTTGTGGCTTGCTCAATATCATTGGATGCACCGGACGTGACCGAACCAAGTGCAATCTCCTCTGCAGAACGTCCTCCTAAAAATGTCGTTATTTTAGCCAAGGCTTCTTCTTTCGATAAAAGGATTTTTTCGCCTTCTTCAACTTGCATCGTATAACCTAAGGCCCCTGAGGTCCTTGGCACGATGGTAATTTTATGGACGGGAGCTGAATTTTCCTGTTTCGCAGCAACTATAGCATGGCCTATTTCATGATAGGCGATTGTCTTTTTGTCTTTATCGGATAAAACAGCATTTTTTCTTTGATAACCTGCTACGACAACTTCAACGGATTCTTCTAAATCATTTTGAGTAATCGTCTTGCGTCCATGCCTTACCGCTCTGAGAGCACCTTCATTGATGATGTTGGCCAAGTCTGCCCCTGAAGCCCCCGAAGTAGAACGTGCAATCACATTAAAATCCACATCCGAGTCAAGTTTAACATTTTTTGCATGAACCTTCAAAATCTCTTCTCGGCCTCTCAGATCCGGTAGTTCAACAGGTATCCTTCTATCAAATCTTCCCGGTCTTAAAAGTGCCTTGTCAAGGGTTTCCGGGCGGTTGGTGGCGGCCAATATGACTACACCCTTATCCGCATCAAAACCATCCATTTCTGTTAAGAGTTGATTCAACGTCTGCTCTCTTTCATCATTACCCACTGCACCGATATTTCTGCTTTTACCTATAGTGTCGATCTCATCGATGAATACAATACATGGAGCCTTTTCCTGAGCTTGTTTAAACAGATCTCTAACCCTTGCAGCTCCCATGCCTACAAACATCTCAACAAATTCAGAACCTGAAATTGAAAAAAACGGAACTTTGGATTCACCTGCCACAGCTTTTGCGAGCAAGGTTTTTCCTGTTCCCGGAGGACCCATAAGGAGAACTCCTTTTGGAATCTTTGCTCCTATTTCTTTATACTTTTCAGGATTATGTAGGAAATCAACAACCTCCTGCAAAGCTTCCTTGGCTTCATCTTGTCCCGCTACATCTGCAAAGGATTTCCCTGTTTGGGCTTCAACATAAACCTTGGCATTGCTCTTCCCAAAAGACATGGCATTGCCCACGCCGCCTATTTTCCCCTGCATTCTTCGCATAAGCAATCTACCTATACCTATAAAAATGAACATAGGAATTATCCAAGACAGCAGGAAGTTTATCAGAGGTGAATTTCCCCTTGGTATCACCTTGCTGAATTTGGCTCCTGCATCGTAAAGGCGATTGACCAAATCCGGATCATCCATACGTCCTGTTATATAAATATTCTCCGTTCCCTCTCCATCCAATGTAATAAAACCTATTTGATTGTCTTGAATTTCTACATTTTGAACCTTTCCATCTTCAATTTGCTTTAAAAATGTTCCATAATCCACCTGGGTCACTTGGCTACTCGTTAAGAGTGGCAACACAAAAATATTAATGAGCATTATAACGATTATTATAATGGTATAATAATATATCAATGGTTTTTTAGGATTATCTTCCACCTTCACTTGCATCACCTCTTCTACTTTTTATGAATATATTTTTACTTTTGTTATTGATTAAGCTTATTCAGCATTTCATTAAGCTTATGGACGCCTTTTATAATATCTTCTACGGTTTCCTCTCGGTTGTTATCAATAATCTGGGAAATCCTTTTATCCATAATTTTATCTATCTCCGATAAAATCTCATTTCCCTTATCTGTCAGGTACACCTTTACCACTCTTTCATCTTCAGAATCTCGGACACGATTTAAAAAGCCCATCTGCTCCATTTTCTTGCACATAACAGACGCATTTGTCCTTGTAACAACTATATTGTCTGCCAAGCCCCCAATCGTATTAGGTCCATACCTGAATACTTCCATCAATATTCTGGCTTGAAGTATTGTTAAATCATATTCTTCGCATACAGGGCTAAGGGCATTATTTACGCTTTCATTAATCTTTCTTGTGTAATCCCAAATGATATTTTTAAATTTTGCCGCTTCCATATTCTTTGCCTCCAAGTTCATAGGGGAAGTTAAATTCCTACAATATGTATGAATTATATCTATTATTATCTATATATTATATGAATAATAATATTTTGTCAATAAAGCTTTCATGCCTACAAAAAATTAATAATGCTGGCACACATTAAAACTCCTCTACTTTCTCATGAATACTTGAAGGTAGAGGAGTTTTTAAGAGTCCTTGCAGGAAAACCTTAATCTAAATCAATAACTCACCCGGCTTATAACCAGCAGGCAAGTCTTCTTCCCATAAAAACCTGAAATTTTCATCACCCAATATCGGTAAAAATACTGCATAAGGTATTCTGGAAAATTCGCAAACATAATTACCCGCTCCAAACCACTTACCTTCTTTGCTACCCAAATTCAGTCCTCTAGCAAATTTCGTAGTGTTTGAGCAATCATGAACTGCCAGATTCCAGTTTTCTTCGTCCGCTATTTTCATAAATTTGAGGGTTAATTCCCTACTCCATGTAGGCGATATATAACCCTGTCTTGAAATATACATATTTTCTCCGAAATAATTATCAATATTATTTTCATTTAAATGTAATTCTGCACAATTGATAAAATCAAGTTTTGTGTCCAAAATCACTTGTTTTTTATTGAAAAATGTTTGAAAAAAGTCAGGGGTCATAGGCGTTTCAATACCTACATTCCCAATATATCGTTTCGCTATTTTAATGTTTTCAATCACCTTGTCTGAACAGTTTGTTGCCCCAAGGTTGAAGCGTATTTCATCAAGACCGGCTTCCCCCAGCTCTGCTAAATTCTTCTCTGTGGCTAAAGTACCATTCGTATATAAATGTTGGTGGATTCCTGCATTCTTAAATTTTTTGATGATTGAATAATATTTTTCAATTTCCATGAAGGGCTCTAAAAAAACATAAGAAATTCCTGAGGGTTTCCCCTGAATAGAAAGAAGCAAGTCAATATCCTTCTCATAAAACCTTGTTCCTCCGATTTCCCACATGCCTTCTCCAACAGGAGGAATGTCCTCTAGCTCCCCATAGTTATAACAAAACTTACATTCCAAGTTGCATTTGTTTGTTTTTCGAATAGCACTCAAACCGGTTCCTATTAAACAGGAGTGGCACCCTTTAGGAAATTTTTCCTCATTCCCTACAAAATAAGTTCTATTATCCAATGTCTTCAAATTACTGATTTTCGACATGAGCTTTTCATTTCTTTTATCGATAGCTGCCTCTATTTGTGCAAAAGTTGCATAAACGATTTCCAGTTGTTTGGCCATAATTTCTTCATCTTCCGGCAAGGTTGAAAAAAATTCAAACCACACCAATGCATCTTTCTTTGAAATCTTCATAACTTGTCCTCCCTTAATACCTCTTTATCCATGATGATGGTGGTGATGCGCCGATACAGCTTCTACCTTGCACAAAATTGAATCATTATGTCCATGAGAAGATGTCTCGAGCTGTATGGTGATATGATGAATGTTTTTTTCTTCCAGGTCCTGTTCAATTTGATACAATATACACTCCCTGTCTGCAATCGATATTTCATCTCCTACAACTGCATGACACGACAAAGCATTGAGTCCACTGCTAATTGACCAAATATGTAAATCGTGGAAGCTCTCAATACCTTTCGTGTTTCCGATCGTTTTGATGACTTCGCCTATATCTACATTATGAGGCTTATCCATAATACCCTTTTGTTCTTCTTCATTTCCACTTATTTTGTCACACCTTTATATTCAAAGATTATAAGTATGCCTTTGTACACTACACGACCAATAAACACCAATCCTATGTAGCCTACAAGGGGATAAAATATCCCGATGAGTTCTCCAAAGGAAAATAGACCCAGAACAAATATGAATATTGCAACTAAGATTGCAAATATCCGATTTCCTCTTTCCCCACCTTTTTTAAACCTGCTGCAAACAGACCACATCATTGCGGAACAAGATGAAAACATGCCCAGTATCAAGACAATTGAAAAGACTCCGCCTAACAAATAAGACATCTTCTTAGCTAGGTAGAGTACCGGGATGGCTAAGGTTGCAGTATCTCCTGCAGTCAATAATATCGCAGTATTCATAATGACAATAGTCAGCATTATGGCCATAGCTCCAAAAAAAGCTCCATATTTTGCTTCTTTTTTATGCTGGGCAGATATACCAAGTTGAGTAAAATAGGTGCTTCCGCTCAGGAAATTCAATGACAAATATAAGATAGCGCTGATAATCCAATGGGGCGCTGTTTGCAACTCATTCAGCATGGCTTCATGCTTTGAAACTCCTGCAAAGTGGCTGAAATCTCGTAGGACCGTCATCGTTCCAATTGCTAATGAAAAAACAATGATAACAGGTCCAATAGTGGAAACAACTTTTATTAATTTTTCAAATCCAATAAGATAAGTACAAAGTACCATAGCTGTCATGAGGCCCGAACCCAGATAATGATTCATTCCGTAATATTCATGCAGAGTAGCACCGGCACCGGATATAAGAACAGGCATAATCAAAAGTAGTGTCAAATGAATAACCCAGGAATAAAATGTGCCTATTTTTTCACCACAAAAATATTTAAAATGATTAAATGATGTTTCCGTTTTATGTTCATATCCTGTAACTAATAATACTTGACCTAAAAATAAGAAACCTATTAAATTGAGCAAAACAACACCATAACTGAGGTATCCGTAACTTGCAAAAAACTGCAATACTTCCTGCCCTGTTGCAAATCCTGAACCGATTATCCAAGCTATAAAAGCCCCTGCAAACTTTACAACTGCTTTCTTGTTACATCTATTCTGTGTATCCATTACCCCATCCCATTGCCCTTTGGAAATTCGAGTTCATGCTCGGCTTTAATCATCGTTACTTTGTCATCTTTTAAGAGTAGTGTATCGCCAATGGG
Organism: uncultured Eubacteriales bacterium; assembly: GCA_964429195.1. Lineage (GTDB taxonomy): Bacteria > Bacillota > Clostridia > Peptostreptococcales > JAAYPU01 > JBBAFM01. The sequence goes on from CAYSBC010000003.1 coordinate 58,724, forward strand.
AACAATAATATCTTTACCATTGCGTTGCACCATGAGGAGAAGAAGGTTTGGAGGCAGTTCTAAGTCTTTGACATATTGGTCTTCCCATTCATGACCTTTAGGAATGATAACCTCAATCAGGTCTTCACCGCTGGGATCAAAATGTCTTTCCCCCCCTAAAATTATTAAATCATTTTCTTCTATTTTTACATGTCCTCTTGGAACAATGGTTTTGCCATTTCGCTCTATCTTGGCAACAATAAAATCAAATTTAAGGTTCAAATCTTTTACTTGGCTACCAATCAATTTGTTATTGGGATGAATTTTTGTTTCTAAGAAGCCAATTTCTGCTTTGTCTTGATAGTAGTTGAAAGTCTTGAGTACAGTATCATTTGGATCAAGCATATCCCATTTTTTTGACAGAGGTGGCATCAAGTAACCTTGAACTAAGGAGGAGAGTACGCAAATACCAAATACTATATGATAAACATCGATAGCGAAAACCGCACCGCTATTTAAAACCATGATTGAAAAAGCAATGGCAGCAGCCCCGCGAATACCTGCCAAGGAAATAATATTTAACTGATTGATTTTAAGGCGAAAGGGTATCATAAGCCCATAAACAGTTAAGGGACGACCGATGATAGTCATAAAGAGCATAATTGCAGATGCTATAGGTAATACCGCAATGAAGCTTTTTAAATCCGACAATAAACCTAAGATAAAGAAAAGTCCAATCTGAATAATTTCTGTAAAACCATCAAAGAAAAAGACCACATCCCGTTTACCATGAAATTCTTTATTACCAAGATAAATCCCTAATATGTAGAGGGCTAAATAGCCATTTCCACCTATAAGACTTGTCACAGAAAAAGTAATGAGCATGGTAGCAGCCATAAATACGGCATAAAGTCCGTCGGCATCAATCCGAAGCTTTGTAAACAGCTTCCCTACAATAAGGGCAAAGATAGTCCCTACAGCTATACCTATGGCAACCTGGGAAAAAATCAGAATAGGGATAGACACCTTGGACCCTAAAATTGAAGCTAAAAATACCATGGTCATAGTATAGGCCGTGGGGTCATTTGAGCCGCTTTCTAGCTCAAGCAGCGATGCAGTATTGTATTTCAAGTTCAAATTTTTTGACCTTAAAATATTGGACACACTTGCATAATCTGTGGAACCGACAATCGAGCCAATGAGCATACCTTCTAATAAGCCTGCTCCCAAAACATAGTAACAAAATAAACCTGTAAGCAAGGCGGTTGCAACAACACCTAAAGAGCTCAGTACAATGGCTTCTTTTGCAACGGGTTTGGCCATCTTCCATTTGGTTCCAAAACCACCGTAAAACATGATAACCATGAGCGCCAGGGTAGCAAATTTATCAGCAAATGCCAAATCTGCAAAGTCAAGGCCTAGAGCACCAAAGGCCATGCCGAGCACGATAAATAACAAAAGAGCGGGTATGCCATGCTTATTGGAAACGTTTATCGCTATCAGCGCTAAAATAAAAATAATTCCGACTAGTAAAAAATCCATAATGATTGTCCTTTCTGCTGGGGGGAATAAACTATTTTTGCTGTAGATTATTTCTTTTGTTCTACCAACTGTACTGTATAGCCGTCAGGATCATTGACAAAGAAAAATCGAATCTTCGGATTTGGAGAAATTGGACCAACAGTTTTATAACCGTTTTCCTCTAGTTCATCAATCAATTGATCTAAATGATCTGCTTCCAGTCCAATGGAAACACCGTTTCCAGGATTATGAACAATTGAGCCCGGTTCATAGATGAGCTCAACTTTGCTTTCATCTGCTTCACCCAGCATAATGAATTGCGTATCTGAACTTCTAAATTCTGCCGCAATGCTAAGGCCCAATAATTGGGTATAAAAATGCAGACTTTTTTCTAAGTTGGTGATTTTAAGGGTCACCCAGTTTAATTTCATATTTCCGCTCACCTCCATTTCTATCCATGTATGGCCTGATACTCTTTATCACTTTCTGCATTTTGCTATATAGAGAATATGGCATGTTACTGCAATTCCAACAATAAGAAGCAAAAGAGATATCCAAACTTCTCGAGTCAAGAACATAGATACCAACAATGTGGACCATAACCATGCTAGACTCTTCACAACTGTTTTCCGGGATAATCCGGCTTTTTGTTCATAGCTTTCAATATATTCCTTAAAAAAGGATATTTTCATCACCTTCGCCTTAAGATGAGGTGTTGATGAAAAACATGCTGCAGAAACTAACACAAAAGGTGTTGTCGGCCATAGAGGCAATAACAGACCAATCGCTCCTAAAACTAAAAATATAGCACCCAAACCCGTGAGCAGAATTGTTTTAAGCTGCAATGAATCACCCCCACTTACCTCACACGATATATAAATTATACTATTTTTGTGGTTTTAGTCCACCCTTAAACTCTTTTATTTTTATTTCTATTGTTAACAGCTTAGATGCCTTTCGTATTCATGACTCTTATTGCATTAAGAATTGCAAGAAGGGCCACCCCCGTGTCAGCAAAGACTGCTTCCCACATTGTAGCTATTCCAAAGGCCCCTAATACCAAGAATATCAATTTAACGGCTAATGCCAATACAATATTTTGGTAAACAATATTCTTTGTACGTTTTGCAATTTTTATAGCAGATGCTATCTTAGAAGGCTCATCCGTCATAATGACGATATCTGCAGCTTCTATAGCTGCATCTGAACCCAGACCACCCATAGCTATGCCTATGTCTGCTCTAGCAAGTACCGGTGCATCGTTGATACCATCTCCTACAAATACAAGTTTGCCTTTTTGGGTTTTTTCGCCATCTAACATTTCAAGTTTGCTAACCTTGTCAGCAGGAAGCAATTCTGAATAAACTTCATCCAGACCTAACTCTTTTCCAATCTTATCACCTACGGTCTTCAAATCTCCGGTAAGCATGACAGTTTTCTTGACTCCAAGGGTCTTAAGCTCTCTGATTGCACGTGCTGAGTCTTCTTTTATCTCATCGGATATCACGATGTTCCCTGCATATTTTTTATTGATTGCCACATGAACTAGAGTTCCTAGTGTCTCAACATCATGATGATAGTAGATATTCCCTCGGGTCATTAAATTGGCATTTCCGGCTAAAACCTCTTTTCCACTGATGTTAACCTTGACACCATATCCTGCAATTTCCTCATAGTTCTCTATTCTATTATCATCTATATCCCCATTGTAAGCGCTTATAATCGATAGGGCAATCGGGTGGCCAGAGTAGCTTTCTGCATAAGCCGCATATTCTATTAGTTCCTTCTTTGTATAGCCTTCTTGGGGATTTGTCTCAGTAACCTTAAATACACCCTTAGTCAATGTACCTGTCTTATCAAAAACAACTGCTTCAACATCATTCAACGCTTCAAGATAGTTACTGCCTTTGACTAAGATACCTCTTTTCGAAGCTCCTCCAATACCCCCAAAAAATCCTAAGGGTATGGATATTACTAATGCACATGGACAAGATACTACTAAAAATACTAAAGCTCTATAAACCCAATCCGAGAAAGTTGCTCCCTCTATTATCAAAGGTGGAACAACTGCCAGTGCTAAAGCTGCAAATACCACAGCAGGCGTATAATATCTGGCAAACTTTGTGATAAAGTTTTCAGTTGGTGCTTTTCTGCTGCTGGCGTTCTGTACTAAATCAAGAATCTTAGACACCGTTGATTCACCGTAATCCTTCGTTACTTGAATCGTTAAGACCCCATTCATATTAATAAATCCACTTAGAGCATCTTTCCCCGGTTCCAATTCACGTGGAACAGACTCTCCTGTTAATGCCGATGTATCAACCATTGAAGTTCCTTCTATAACCTTACCATCAAGAGGAACTTTTTCACCCGGCTTTACTACGATAATATCCCCTATATTTACTTCTTCAGGAGATACTTTTTTCAATTCTTCTCCAGCCTTTAAATTTGCATAGTCAGGTCTTATGTCCATCAATGCGCTTATGGATTTTCTGGAATGATCGACAGCCATGTTCTGAAACAATTCACCAACAAGATAAAATAACATAACTGCTACACCTTCCGGATACTCTCCTACAAAGAACGCACCCATAGTGGCTATGCTCATGAGGAAGTGCTCACTGAATATCTGACCTTGAAAGATACCTTTTATCGCTCGCAGAAGAACACTGCCACCGACTATAACATAACTTATTAAAAATAGTGTAAGTTCTAATCCACTCTGTAAATTTAGAATAATACCTGCAGCAAAAATAGCTCCACCGATAACAAGTTTTATTATATTCCACTTGTTATTTTCCTCAGCTTGAACACCTTTATTCTCTTCTATCTTGTTGTGTTCTTCTTTTACGGTCACATCAGGTTCATGCTTAAGCACTATAGCTTTAATTTTTTCTATTGTATCACCATAATTTGTCTCAGATTCAATTTCCAAAGTTAATGTCTTATTCATGAAATTCATGTATGCTTTGACTCCATTGAGTTCATTAACCTCATGTTCAATTTTTCCTGCGCAATTGGCACAGTTCAAATTTTGTAATAATAATTCCTTCTTCGTCATTTTTACTACTTCCTTTTATGAATTTTACTCATTGATATGCGTTAAACCTTGGTCAAATATTTGCTTTATATGTTCATCCAACAGGGAGTAAAACACAATCTTACCCTCTTTTCTATTCTTCACTAGCTTAGCTTGTTTTAAAACCCTTAATTGGTGGGATATTGCTGACTGTGTCATGTCCAATAGAGCAGATATATCACAAACACACATTTCAGATTCATGTAATGCCCAAAGTATTTTAATTCTTGTAGAATCTCCAAAAACTTTAAATAATCCTGCGAGATCATAAAAAGTCTCTTTCTCAGGCATTTTATCTTTTACACTATTGACTATATCCTCATGGATTACATCACAATCACATCTTTCTAAGCCTTTCGCTCTGCACGTCATATAATCACCTCTTATGTTTTCACTTGAACATATGAACAAGTATTCAAGTATATGATTACATCATAACCCTTTTATTTTTATATGTCAATACTTACTTGAATACTACCTGATTTCTACCCTTATCTTTTGCCTGATATAAAGCTTTGTCGGTAGCTTTAAACAAATCTTCACTTGAAGTATGCCTATTAGGGATGGTGCAAGTGGCCCCTATACTTACAGTAACATAACTGCTCACTGGTGATTGCTGATGAGGAATACGTAGCTCCTCAATTTTTTGTCGTAACATATGGGCATTCTTTATGGCTTCTTCTTTTGTAGTGTCAGATAATATGACGATAAATTCTTCCCCTCCATATCGAGCTGCCATGTCAGTTGAACGCAATAATGAATTCCTAATGGTTTGAGCAATCTTAATCAGGCATGCATCTCCTGCTAAGTGGCCATAATAATCATTATATAATTTAAAATGATCGATATCGAGCAGTATTAAAGCAATTGGCCTTTGATGCCTTAAACAACGATTCCATTCCGCATGGATAATCTCATCATATTTTCTTCTGTTCCATAATTGGGTTAAGGAATCTATTGTTGATAGTTCCTGAAGCTTTAGGTTTGCTTTTTCCAGTTCAATTTTTTGTTGCTCTATCTTTTCATTGGACTCAACCAATGCCTCCGTACGATTCAATACAATCTTATCCAAGTTTTTATTTATTTCTGTAAGTTCTACTGTCAACATTTCTTCTTTCTCTAAAGAGTACGAAAATCCCTTTGCCAACAACAATGAATTTGCAAGGGTGAAAATTAATAACCCTACAGAACTGAGGTTTCCTGTTGTAAATATAGATCTTAAAAGTAAAGGCCCTTCATCGTTCATCCAAATGCTGACAAAGACAATATCATTGATGGCAGTTAGCAGAAATGCCAATCCACCTATGATAATAAGCCAACTATTTTTTTCTTTATGAATGGCTATCTTAATTAATATAATAGATATATAAAGGATGGCAATCATGGTCCACATCTGGTAAAAGGGGTTGACGATTGTAAAAATCCTCGCTGGAGTGAAAAAGATTAAAACCCCAAATAATACTCCAATTATTTGAGCAACTATAATCATCCGAGAGTGAAAATAGTTAGGGAAAACCGACAGAAAGAACATCAATATGAGCGGTACCCCTAAATAGAATGTCAGAGTCATGATCTTATGAGCAATTTCCCAACTGAATCCGGGAAATAAAACTATTAAAAAGCATTCTCCTACCAGCAAAGTCCTTATTCCGACTAAGATACAAAAGGCTCCAAAGTATAATGCGGGAGTATTCTTTTTTCTAAAGAAAAACAATGCAAGATGATATAATCCCATGATAATGAGGCAACCAAATAAGAAGATATTTCTTGCTATACTCTTATAATGTTGCATCAAGATTTGTTTTTCACCGCCAAGCTTTATGCTTTCCAGTATCCCTCCGCTACGGTGATGAAAATTAGAAACTTGAATTAATATCTCATTATTCTCCTGTTGGGTCTCAAAAAAAGCAACCTGAGGCAAATACTGGGGTATCGCAGCATCTCTGTTATGACCTACTGTCCCTGCTTCGGCAATCAATTCTCCATTTACCCATAATTTATAGGAGGTATGCAGTCTTGGGATCTTTAAGGCTAAACTCTCATTTTTCTTTGCCCTAAAGGTCAGCCTGTAGGTTGCATAGCCATTGCCTGAAATAGTTCCTTCATTCGTTTTATAGTTATTCCATGAACTAGGGATAAAAATATATCCAGTTATAAGATTAGGGTCTATTTCATCAGATTTTATCAGTTGATTCGAATAAAATTCCCATTCACCATTTAATTGAATAGTATCTTTTTCAAAATGAAATGGGGTTAAATCTATCATTCCCTTTTCAGCCCTTGAATGGTGATTGGAATGTTGGTTGGTGCAACCTCCTAATACTAGAATTGCAATCCATAAAATAAATAGCAAAGGTAATTTCCAAATATCCATACGAATTGATTCTTGCTTCATATCCATTCACCACTCTTTGTGAACACCCTCATAGTATGTCTCCCTAATTGTATTATGTTGTTACTATTATATAACAAAAAAGCCTTGCATCCAGTGTTTTCTTTAGAATTATCCTCTAATAAAAAAAAGGTTATGGGCAGAAGTATTTAATAAAATATAATTCCTTAGCTGCTGGAATTACCTAAGAATACGCCATAGTGATATGATTAGCCAACTTGGCAATATCTTGGCAAAAATACGGTGTATAAAGTTGTGCGGAGCACAAGTGACAACTGCAAATCCTAACTTGTTTCCAAGGAGGGCCCAACGGGCAACCCAGGTCGGTGAGAGTGCTAACCAGAAATGTTTTACCAGGTTTCCGTTTTTAGAATCGATAGCTATCTGCATAAATTCTGTCTTTATCCAGCCTGGGCATACGGCGGTAACATGTATGCCTCTGTTAAAAAGCTCCCACTTAAGAGATTTGGTATAGCTTACTATAAACGCTTTTGTAGCTGCATAGATATTAAACCCCGGCAAAGGCTGAAAGGCAGAAGTTGATGCTATCTGAAGCAGTCTGCCCCCACGGCTCATATAGGGCAGGACTGAAAGAGTGATATTTATGAGTGCACGTACATTGATATCCAGCATTCCCAGACTTTCTTCATGGGTCAAATCATTATAATTTCCAAATTTCCCAAATCCAGCGGCATTAACAAGATACCGAACATCCGGTTTTTCCTCGTCCAATAGCCTTTCGATTTCTTTTATACTTCCGGTATGTCCAAGATCAAAAGCCAATGGCCGCACAGCAATAGGAATATTACTTGCCAGCTCACGAAGCCGTTCTTCCCTGCGTGCAATAACCCACAGCTCATCTACCTCCCTTGTTTTGGCAATTTGAATGGCAAAGGCCCTTCCTAGCCCTGAGGATGCGCCTGTAATAATGGCTATTCTCATGAAGTATAACCTCCTTTTACATAAAACCATTTAATTCAGCTTTTACTGCACGCCAATCAGGAAAAAACTTATCCATGTAACCCCAAAACACATTGGAATGATTTTTTTCAAGCAAATGCACCAACTCATGTACCACAATATATTCAAGGCAGTGAAATGGTTTTTTAGCTAATTGAAGGCTTACCCATACTCGTTTATCATTGACATTGCAACTACCCCAGCGAGTACGCATATTTTTTACTCCTACAAAATTAGCTTTTACCCCGATAATGTTTTCCCATTTTTCTATTAAGGTCGGAAGCTCTTTCTTGAGCTGTTCTCGATACCATTCTACTATAACCCTCTCTCTTTGCTCCTTTGTGCTGGATTTCCTAACAGTCAGTAGAAGCTTATTGCCGTTTAACTCCACTCCATTTTTATAGTTATGTCTTATTTCTATCCTGTATGGCTTTCCCCAGATACAATGATTCTCACCAGAAATATACTCCGGTTCGGCCGGATGTTCCAGTTTCTTAAATTTGTGGATTTGTTTTTTAATCCAGTCTATTTTTGTAATAGCAAAGAGTTTAATGACCTCATCTTTGGCATGCACAGGTACAGACATCCTTACTTTGCCATCTGGAGGCAATACTGATAAATACATATTCTTTATCTTCTTTTTTTGTACTTCTATTTCAATATTGGATACCATCATTTTATTTGTCATCATATTCGCCTTGTTCTTTCATCCTATTAGTTTTTATTATACTCTATTTTTTGTTTAAGATTTGGTTAATCTTTTTTTTGCGAAGAAGGTAGCCAATTAGCAAGATGAAAGGAATCACAAAGATAGCAGGCAGCACAATGAATGGAAAAACTTGATCCGAACGTAAAACCTCAAGGGTGCTGGATTTATTCACCATCGGAATCAAACATACCATGAAAGCCACAACAGAAAGAGGCATAACAAAGCATTTGTGCGATTTTATCTTGAAAATACCCGAAAGTATATAGCTCGCCATGTAATTATATATTGAAAGTTTGAGGAGTGCACAGGGGAACCAGGCCATGATATTGAAGGGTTGCACCCTCTCTAATGATTGAAATATTTCTATTTGTCTCGTAAATGTAAAATAGGGATTCCATGTGTGCTTCGCATATTCCACTCCAAGTACAGTCATAGTGGGTATCAGCATAGCTAGAAAGCTTATCAAAAAAATAAGTTGAGCAGTCGCATAGGTCTTATTGATGCTGCTTTTTTGCATTAAAAAGCAGGAGAATATCCAGAATATTAATATTTCAGAGTACCTGGTAGCTGTCAAAAAAGCACCTTTGTTGATTTGACTAAAAGTGGACTCGACTAGTACCGGTTGGAGTATGCTGAGATCCATATTCTCTATGCTCAATATGAAAAATAGCACCGTAGTTAATATGGCAAAAGGGACTAGAAAATTGGCCATCCTGCTGATAGTCCCTGCTCCCTTATAGGCTGCATAGGACACGGGTACAATCATATAGATAAGCAATACCCAAGTTGGTGTATCTGGGAAGATATAAAGTGAGATGAACACTTCTGTTATCAGCATACACGCGATAAAACAAAACAGGCAAAAAAGAGCAACAGGTATAATCATAACTTTGCCAAGAATTTTGCCTAATATGATTTCACTTATCTCATTGATATTCTTACCGCGGAATTTATTCATCGAAAAAAGCAACGGTAGATTGAGTAAAACTATATACAAAAAAGTTGCCAGTAACACAATCCAAGCATCCTGATTAGCCGGTGGCGTGCTGAGTATGGGCATAAATGTAAAAGGGAACACCAGTGCGCTGCCCACAGACAATAACACAAGTTGTACTGATGTAATGACTGGTTTTTCTTGCATCCTTCACTCCTCCAATGCAAAAGGTTTTTTTATCTGACCTGATCTTATAACAGATGATTCTACAACTACCTCTATACTTGCTTTAGAAAAATGCTTATCCCAGTTCTCCTTGAAATCAGGCCATCTCTTTGGGTGTTGTATATGCACCTGCCTCCCAAATCCGAATATATCGCTTTCGAATTCTTTTTGAGCTTTACGAATTGCATCTGTCACTTCATTTTTCATCAATTCGTTGAACTGTCTTTCTACTGTTTTGAGTGGCCCAGGCATACTGACATCCAAATTTCCGCTTTCTTCAATAATATGCAGCTTTGCTTTGATGCCCACACGAACTAAGACCTGATCATTCTCTATAAATGTTTTTATATCGGCTTTTGAATCGCTGATTCTTACAACGCTTTGTTTATCCCCTGAGGGCAGGGATAAGAGTGAGGCATTCACCGATTGGGTAATCATATTGTAAGCCCTCGTTTCAGTGCCATTCATATAGCCTACCAGCTTGTCATCCTTAAAAGCAGCAAGTCCTTCATACACAATGATTTTTTGGTCATTGCCTTCCTTGCCTCCCAAACCAGAACCCCCCTGGGAATTTCCGCTATTTAAATTGCTGCTTTGGGAAGGTTGACTGATATTATCAACAAACTCGCATACACCCATAACCGGCTGCTTCCCATCCAAAAAATAAGCCTTGATAAAATCTAAAGTTGTGACACTCACAGCTTTAGATCGCAGACGATCCTGCACTCCTGCTAAATCGTCAAAATAGTCGCCCATCATATCGGACAAACCAGAGATGCTGAAAAAAACATCATCAGGATATTCACCTTTTATCATAATCATAAGCGGTGTTTCATCCATGAGCCTATCCCTGGAGGACACTTCCAACAGGGGCAGCAAACCTTCACGGGCAAAGCGATCCGTGAATAAACGAACCTTATTATGTCCGGCAAATATCCTCTTCTCTATATTCCTAGAAAGGTTGACAATAGCTTCCCGAATGGAATCACCTTCTCCAGAAATGGGACTCAGTGAATCCTTTGTATTTTGGGCCGCGTCCTCCCCGCCCACTAAAGGTTTTAAAATTTCCAGTACTACACGATATTTCCCCATATCCGTTATATCGTATAATATGCTATTTACGCTAGCCAGTTCTTTCGGTTCATCCTTATTCCAACATCCAGAGAATGTAAACAGCACAAGTATCAAAACAATTGTTAGATGTCGTGTTTTCAATATTTCTTCCTCCTAACCTTGTTTCCTGATGTTGTCCTTGACAATGGATTCAGGTCTATTTTTGAGAGATCTAAGAGGAAAACGTATAACAGAGTTCTTTAGTTCTCCTTTTGAAGAGGTTGAAAGCATAGGTATTCCAAAGGTATACATGGATGACATCTGGGTCATCATGATAAATACACCCGTGCCGATTCCAATGAGTCCCATGGTAGAACCTAAAAACAAGAAAAACATTCTGTAGGCAATAATAAACTCATAAAGATTTGGGGTTAGGAAGGTTGATATAGCTGTGAGTGCTACTATAATGAGCATAGGTCGGCTAACGATACCTGCACTGACTGCAGCCTCACCGATAACAAGAGAACCAACGATAGTAATTGCGGAGCCCACATTATTAGGCAGTCGAACCCCACCCATTTGAACCAGTTCAAATACGAGTATAAGAAAAAACGTTTCTAAAGCAATGGGCATAGGAATTTGCTGTGTGGCATTGATGATACTGGTAAAAAATACTGCAGGGATCATTTCAATATGAAAGGTAATAACTGCAACAGCCAGTCCAGGGGTAAGTAAAGAAATTAGAAGAGCTATTGTCCGCATGACTCTCATGAAAGACGCATGAAATGTCCTTGAGTAATAGTCTTCACTGGTTTGCAGGTTTTCTATAAACAATTCAGGGATGATTAAAGCGTGAGGCGTGCCATCGCATAGTATGGCGACTTTACCATGAAGTATTTTTTGAGCGGCCGTATCTGGTTTTTGTGTAAGACCCATACCGGAAATCGGCAAATGGACGTTTTCACATATCAGCTGTTCAATCTGACCTGTTTCGAGTATTTCTCCCGTATCAATCTTGGATAACCGGTATTTTAATTCAGAAAGCACCTGCTGATTGACAATGCCTTCCACATAAACAAGGATAACCGCAGTCTTCGTCTGCCTACCTAGAGTCATGTTTTCCAACATTAATTTGGGGGTTTTTATTTTTCTTCGTATCAAGACAGTGTTTGTTTGTATACTTTCCGTAAAGGATTCCTTGGGACCTCGAATAACGGATTCAGCTTCCGGTGGTGATACCGAACGTTTTTCCCAGTTTTTAAATTCCATAAGATAGGCTTTACCGGATTTTTCATAGAATAAGGCTACTTCGCCGGCAAGGACCCCTTCAACTACCATAGCCAGGTCTTCTGTTTCCCTAAATATGGTTTTCAGGGCTAAGGGGATATTGCCATCAAACTTGGAGGACTTTAGAGGGTCGATGATATCCCTATCAATCAGGACTTTGTCGGTAAGCCCATCAATGAACATGATCATGGCGGAATCTTTCCACGTAACAAAGGTTTGAATATTCATATCCGAGCTATTGCTGAATATACCTTTAACAATTTTCTCACATTCGGCAACAGATGATGGAATAGGATATTTTTCTATATTTTCCTGATCTTCATCATACTCAAGCCCAGGCTTCTTTGTCTTTTTAGAGTAAAAAATTTTTTATCCCTCCCTCTATTTGAGGTCAAAGTTTACATTTATTATCTCCAAAGGAATTCTATCTATACCTTCACCAAAGAGCCGCAAGCATAAAGCTGGGCATAAAATAACGTAACAATTTTTTTAAAAATATCTTGACATATTTCGCAAGTGGTATTATAGTTATGTATAACACCATCATACAATAACACCCCCAAAGTGAAAGGAGAACCCCATGAAGTCAGCTCTGGACAATAACCGTCCTATTTATTTGCAAATAAAAGAAATCATTGAGGAAGATATCCTCAATGGGAGGCTGGCACCTGATGAACAGATACCCTCCAATAGCCAACTTGTCAACCACTACAACATCAATCCTGTCACTGTTCTGAAAGGAATTAATCTTCTGGTAGACGAGGGTATCATTTATAAAAAACGTGGACTTGGAATGTTTGTGAGTCCTGATGCTCCTAAGAAACTTAAAAAACGCTTTTCACAAACATTTTTTCAGGAGCAAATAGAGCCTCTGACAGCTCTGGCAAAACCTTTGGGTTTTTCTCTTGGGGAGGTTCATGAAATGATCACAAGTGCTTGGAAAGGAGAAAAAAATGATTAATCTTGAAAATGTATCGCTTCAATATGGAAACATCCTAGCCCTGGATAATATAAGTTTAAAACTTCCCGAGCATGCCATTTGCGGGCTACTTGGCAGGAACGGAGCAGGAAAGACTTCACTTTTGTCTTTAATTTGTGGCTACCGTAAGCCAACCTCCGGAACAGTCAATATATTTGGCAAAAATCCTTATGAAAATAAAAATGTATTGCCACAAATTGCCTTTATTTCTGATACTCAAGGGGAATTAGAAAGTGGCTTGAAAGCAAGAGACCTTCTAAAAATTGCAGCTGCGCTCCGACCTCAATGGGATGCTGCTTATGCAGAAAAACTGATAAAGTATTTT
>CAYSBC010000004.1:0-55512 GCA_964429195.1 uncultured Eubacteriales bacterium
GCTGCTTCTCCCAGATTATAAATGTAACCGTTGACCTCGATTTCAGGCCTATCCTTGCGTGGTATGACAATTATATTTCCTGGGTAGATGACCGTTGTGGCAGTAAGACCGTTTACCCTAAGCAGATCCTGTAAATCAACATTAAATCTTTGGGCAATTCCCCACAAGGTATCCCCAGGCTGAACCCTGTAGCGCATTGCAGGAATAATCAATTGTAAACCAGGATAGATATAATTAGGATTGGTAATTTGATTCCTTTGCACGATTTCTTGAACGGACACACCGTATTGCTGAGCAATTCTCCATAAATTTTCTCCCGGTCTAACAACATGAATCACATCTTCAGTAGGAATGACTAACGCCTGACCGATGAGCAATCGATTAGGATTAGGAAGCTCATTAAGAGCAGCTACTCTTGCCATAGGCACATTGTAAATAGATGAAATCCTCCAAAGTGTTTCGCCGGGCTTGACAACATGAATAAGCATAAAAAGACCTCCTTTCTTCTTTTCTAGTTCCAATTTATGTTTAAATGAAGGAGGCTGTTACAAATGTTGCCTATAGAAAAACAACCCTGTTGCCTGAACTGAACCGGCACATAGGGTTGCTTTATTTAATGTTTAAAATTCACTTTTCTTTTTCAACAATCTTCTTTGGAAGAATAGGAAGACCGGAAGGGGTATGATGATCCAACCAAAGCTTTTGATAAGGGAATTCTTGGCTCTGACAATTTGTCTCGATTCCTCTGCCTTAACCAGTGCATCATATCGAACCATTAATTCTTCATCCGTAAGCTTACTGTTTTCTATTATGCTTCCATCCTCGACATAATCTTTTTCTACACCCCAGCGTTTATATTCTTCAAAGGTTTGATAATAGGGTGCGGGTGCAAACAAGTCTGCTGCTGCCATAAAAGCTGCTACACTGCCACCTATGGTCATCATGAGTGTTGCAAATAATACTAAATAAATATAGACATTTTTTATCACTTGGTCTCCATCTCCTTCCACATTGCCTCTCGTTCCAGCAACGATTAGAATGACTAATGCTACTATGACTATAGGAATTATAAATGCAATTGAAACCATGCCGCACATTCCTCCTTTAGGATGCTAGGTTATATATTTTTCTATTCCTATCTTACTTATAGGTTATCCAATTTTTCCATGATAAATCTGTCGACTTCCTCGTTTAGTTTATATTCATTTTCTTCCAGTATATTCATGAAATCTTGTAATAATTTTAAATAGGAGCTATCTTCCTCATTACTTATTTCAGCCCTATAAATATTTTTGGCTTCTTCCTTCATGATTTTGGAATCGTGGCTAAAGAGAGGCGTATTCACTAATCCATAAAGTGTGAAATTAACATACTTTTCATATAAGGCTTTTATCTCTTCTATCCTTGATGAATCCGGATATTCATTGATAAACTTTTCTAAACTATAGGCTCTATCTATGACTTCATCCCAACCTATCACCAAGGCAGCATCCTTTGCAGGCATCTCGTCGGACTCCACAATCATGATTGCAATGTAACTCTTCATATCTTCTGTTACATAGGAGCTGTACTTGTTATAAAAATTATAGTCAATAATAGGGAAGAACATGCCCTCTGCTGTTTCAACCCTATACCCTGTGTCATCTGCTTTCTTTAAAAGGTTTATTAAGGCTTCATTTTCTGTATTTCTCATGTCATCTAAATTAAAGTTTGTCATATAATGTTCAAAGATTTCAGCTTGAATGACCTGATCATCAAACTCTTCTTCAAAGCTTGGTAAGTTATCCTTTTGTGCTTTTTCATACTGATTGATTATCATCGATGCATTTTCTTTTGAAAGGAGTGAAATGTTTTCATCCATATAGTCAACCAACTCTACTAATTCTGCTTCATCGCCAACTAAGGCATCCCATCCTTCAATAATAGCTTCTTCCTCTATACCATCCTGTGGATCTGGCAAATCATTCTTATCATTGTTTTCAGGTGTACACCCCATTTGCAGGCCTAAAAGCAAAACCAGCGCTGCACTCATTATTATCTTTTTCATTTTATACTATCCTTCCTTCCTCATTTTTCTTTAGATTCATTCTACACGAATTTATTGAATTATTCTACAGACTTCTTACTATAGACGCACTTAGTTCCTATTTCGTTCCCGAAATTTAAAAGGAAATATTTCCCTTGCAAAGCACCAAAAATAGCGTACCACTAAAAATGATACGCTATAAAAGCTAATTAACTTATTTCTACCAACTATGCTGATATCACTTTTGCTTATAACTTTTCTATTCTAAAAAGTCGAGATACCATGTACCAGGTTGCCGGAAAAGGCATACTGATAAGCCAATAAAATACCCCTTTTAGCCCATAGGATTTTACAAGCTCATATTTTAAGAAATGGCCCATTGCGTCTTCAAACCAGACCTTATGATGAGTACCATTCCTAATATAATCCATAAATGCTTGTTGCTCAAAGTCATCAAATTGTATAGATGCTCTGTACTTTCTTGCTAATTCCCATACTTCCGGCAAAGTTACAGCGGTTGCTAAGTTTTCCGGATTATCCGGTAGTTCCCAATCATAACCATAAAGGGTTAAACCTAAAAGAATCTTATTGGCTGGGATATTGTTCTCGATTGCATAATCCAATGATCTTGTTATATATCTTAGGGGCACCGTTGCCCTAGGCGGACCTGAACGCCAACCAAATTCATAGGTCATAATGGCAGCCCTGTCGATAGAATCTCCTAGAGCATTGTAATCAAAAAAACCAACCCATTCCTCATTAGGCCAGTCATCCCATTTTGCAGGCATATTCAGAATCAACAGCTTATTATTGTTCTTGAGTTGGATATAAAGCTTCTGAATAAAATTCGTAAACACATTTCTATCTTCCGGATTTAAATTTTCAATATCAATGATGACGCCTATCAAATTATCTTCATTAAGTAAAGATAAAATATTCCCTATAAATACCTCTAATGTCTCTGGATTCGATAGTACTTGATAAGCCAAATCTCGATCAAAATTACCTTCGCTATTCAGGTTGGTAATGACAGGTAATAAGGCAACATTCTTCTCTTGGGCTGCAGCCAGTATTTCTGTATCCATCTCCCCCTCAAGTGTACCTGTATCTGTCATCTTAAAATCAAAAATGCCTAGATAAGTAAGATACTCTCCTAGGCTTTCAATAAGCGCTGTTTTATCCTCCACGTTGGATGGATCATAATAGCCAAGAGTTTCAATGGTAGGTCTTAGAGAATCTTCCGGTATATTTTGAGGAATCACTAAAGTCATTCCGACAATCAATTGATTCGGTTTTTCCAGCCCATTTGCTTCAATAATAGATTGTATCCCTATCCCGAATTCGTTGGCTATAGACCATAGGGTATCCCCTGCTTTTACGGTATAAATTTCCATTTTATCATCTCCATTATCTTCATTCTCTTATAATATATGCAATGGAAATAATTGTGCTTAATTTTCTGTTAACTATTGGCTTTTTTTATCTCTTCTTCTCTCAGTTGGTAATATTCCAAGATAAGCTCGTCCATATATTGGCTGACCTTTAATTTGCTTTCATAGTCCAAATGCGTGTTCGTATATGTATTATTTAAAATCTTGCGCATCTTAATTATCTTTTCATGTAACTTTTTTAGGCTATTATTTTTTGTCTGAATCGCCCTCTTGTTAACCATTTCGTCCCCCCTTTTATGCTCTGTTTTATATATACCTTTTATATTCTTATTTAAATCATATTTTTTCACTAAAAAAAGGACTGCCTTATAACAGTCCTTTGTCTATTGTCTGATCATTAAGTTTCCCTAAAGACTACTTAAATATCTGATGATCAATCCCTTCACTTGGAGGTACAATTGGGTATACTCCGTCATTGATGTTGACATGGCATACAATAATTCTGGATTTTCTTTCTTCATGAGCCTCTTCCATGGCTTTCTTAAATTCCGCTAAATTGGTGACATGGACAGCCTTTGAACCAAAGGCTTCTGCCAACTTCGTATAATCAATGACATCCGGTAAATCCGTAGATGAATACCTTTCCTGATGGAAAAGCTTCTGCCATTGCCGAACCATTCCCAAAGTATCATTTTTGATAACAAGAGTGATGATTGGAAGTTGATTGGCAGCTACTGTAATCAATTCATTTAAATTCATCCTAAAGCTACCGTCTCCGGCGACATGAAGAACATTTTTATGAGGAGCTGCTATTTGAGATCCTATAGCGGCACCTAAACCATAGCCCATTGTTCCCAGTCCACCTGAGGTTATGAAAGAGCGCGCCTTTCTAAATGGCCAGCTTTGAGCTACCCACATTTGATGCTGTCCTACCTCAGTAACAATCAAAGTGTCCTCACCTAATATTGCATCAGCAATTCTGAAAATATTCTTGGCAACAAATCTGTCTTCTCTAGGCAGTGGTTTTGCCCATTGCTTCACTTCATGAATCCAGTTTTTCCTGTCTTTCTCTTCAACGAGTGGCAACAATTGTCCAAGAATTATTTTAACATCACCTATGATAGAATAATGGGCTTTGACATTTTTACTGATTTCTGATTTGTCAATATCAATATGGACAATCTTGGCTTTAGGAGCAAATTTAGCAGGATCTCCTGTTACCCTATCGCTAAATCTGGCCCCTAAGGCTAAAACCAAATCACTTCGATTCATTGCTAAATTGGCTTCTTTGCTACCATGCATGCCGACCATACCCAAAGATAAAATCCCATCCCTTGGATAGGAGCCTAATCCCATCAAACTGTTTGTTACAGGAATTTCGGCTCTGTCTGCCAGCTCTCGAAGTTCCTGGTCAGCGTTTGCTATGATAATGCCTCCACCGGCATAGATGATAGGTCTTTTGGCTTCATTGATAAGCTTACCTATTTCTTCAAGCTGAGATTGATCAAAATCTTTATTCACTGTATAGGTTTTGGGAACCTTACTTTCAAATTCTGTTCTCTCAATCATAATATTTTTAGGCAGGTCAATAAGAACAGGACCCGGTCTTCCCTCTTTGGCTATATAAAAAGCTTCTCTTATGATATCTGCTAACTCCTCAATATCATCTACAAAGTAATTATGTTTTGTAATCGGTAAGGTTACTCCTGTCACATCCACTTCCTGAAAAGAGTCCTTGCCAATTAAACTCAAGCCAACCTGACCGGCTATAACCACTAGTGGTACAGAATCCATGTATGCAGTTGCTATGCCCGTCACAGTGTTCGTTGCTCCCGGTCCGCTTGTGCAGAAGCAAACACCGACTTTCCCCGTAACCCTAGCATAGCCATCTGCAGCATGAACTGCTCCTTGTTCATGACTTGTGAGAATATGCTTCACTTTATCTCTATAGTCATACATCGCATCATAAACAGGCATAATTGCACCACCGGGATATCCAAAGATATATTCTACTGATTGCTCTTTCAAACATTCCATTACAACTTGTGACCCTGTCAACTGCATCATTATTCCTCCCTTAAAACATGTGCTTTTATTTCTTAATCCAAGCCATCATGTTTCTTAATTTTTGTCCAACTTCTACGATAGGATGTTCTAATTCGCTTCTCTTTATCGCATTAAAGTTGGGTCTGTTTGTCATATTTTCTATAATCCAATTTTGTGCAAATTTACCGTTTTGAATTTCAGCTAATATTTGTTTCATTTCAGCACGTGTTTCCTTTGTAACAACACGTCTTCCTGACATATAATCACCATATTCTGCCGTATCACTTACACTGAATCTCATTTTTTCAAATCCACCCTCATAAAGAAGATCGACAATGAGTTTTAATTCATGTAAACATTCAAAATAAGCGATCTCAGGTTGATATCCAGCTTCTGTAAGTGTATCAAAACCTGCTTTAACAAGCTCAGTAACACCACCACAAAGAACACATTGCTCCCCGAATAAGTCTGTTTCTGTTTCTTCTCCGAAGGTTGTTTCCAAAGCCCCTGCGCGAGTTCCACCAATACCCTTAGCATAAGCTAAAGCCATGTCATGAGCTTTTCCTGTGAAATCTTGATGTATTGCAACAAGAACAGGTACTCCAAAACCTTCTTCGTATACTCTTCTTACTAAATGTCCGGGTCCTTTAGGGGCTACCATGATAACATCAACATTTTCAGGTACGACGATTTGTCCAAAGTGAATATTAAATCCATGTGCAAATGCTAAAACATTGCCTTCAACCAGATTATCTCTGATTTCTTCTTCATAAATCTTCTTTTGTTTTTCATCCGGAATAAGTATCATAACCACATCAGCAGCCTTAGAAGCCTCAGCAACACTTAATACTGTAAGGCCATTTTTTTCTGCCT
This sequence comes from uncultured Eubacteriales bacterium, assembly GCA_964429195.1. Classification (GTDB taxonomy): domain Bacteria; phylum Bacillota; class Clostridia; order Peptostreptococcales; family JAAYPU01; genus JBBAFM01. The sequence goes on from CAYSBC010000004.1 coordinate 6,337, forward strand.
CTGCTTTAGACTTGCTTCCTTCATATAAGCCTACAACAACGTCTACACCGCTTTCTTTTAAGTTTAAAGCATGGGCGTGTCCTTGACTTCCATAACCTATTATAGCAACCTTTTTCCCATCCAATAATTTTAGATCAGCGTCTTTTTCATAATACATCTTTGCCATTTTTAACATCTCCCTTGAATTATAAATTATATTTAAGTAATCATTTTATAGAAAAGGCTTCTAAAGAAGCTTTTAATGTAGCCATTTTGAAACTCCTATAGTCCTATTCGTTATAAAAAAAATTCCGCTCCCTAACTATCGTTAGGGGCGAAATCTATACTCGCGGTACCACCCTAAATTATATTCAAAAATACTAAATATATCCTCATTACTGTTTAACGGTTCCCCGGCCCCACCTACTGTTGTTTCAACAGAGCAGCTCAAGAGTGACTATTCTATACTTTTCATTACTAACTTGCACCCACCGTTAGCTCTCTACAAACTGAAAAAGCATTTTTTTCTCTTTCATAGCTATTATCATTATTAATTTATTAATCATTCTACTATACAATGAAGATTCAAGTCAACCATTAATTTTATTTTTGCCTTTTTATTTATTTGGTCTTTTATCAAAAGAATAGAATTAAACTTTATTAGGAGTAACATTTATGGAATCACCATCATACTATATTACTAAGTCATTCTGAATAGGAGGTGTCTTTTTGGTAGAAGAACTCAGAGAAGTAAAGAGCAACTGTTGTTGCGATGATGATGATGATAATTTTATCTGGATTATCGTTCTAGTTCTTATTTTACTATGCTTCTGCGGTGGTGAAGACGGATTATTTAATTTTGGCGGAAGTGGCTGTGGCTGTGGCAGTGGTTTAGATGGTATACTACCACTTATAATCATAGGTGCTGTTCTCCTTCTTCTTTTAGGTGGTAATAAGGGAGGCTTATTCGGCGGATTATTTTAAACCCAAAAAAATTTGTACTTAGCAGTAGAAATCTACAAATCTTTGATTTGTAGATTTCTGTGCATAAGATCGCCATCAATTTGTATAGCAAATTGGGCGAGCTTTAGCATGTCCTCAGGTATTTCAGCAACAATTTCCATTCTCGTCTTCTTCATCGGGTGAATAAAGGATAAATACCGGGCATGAAGAGCTTGTCTTCCGATATCTTCATTACCTTTTATACCGTAAAGTGTATCTCCTACTACCGGATGACCTATGGATGCCATATGCACCCTGATTTGATGGGTTCTTCCCGTTAATAGTGTTATTTCCGCTACAGTGTACTCTGCAAGCCTCTTTAAAACCTTATACTTGGTTATGGATTCCTGCCCATCGGGAGCTATAATTCGTACAATATCTCCCTCTTCTTTTTTTATAGGCTTATTGATTGTCCCTTCTTCCTCTTCTATTCTTCCTTCTAAAATAGCTATATACTTTTTAACTACTGTATTTTCTTTCATTTGTGTGGATAATGCTTCTTGCGCAAATGCACTCTTGCCTATGATTAAAAGCCCGGATGTATCTCTATCCAGCCTATTGATAAATCTTATCTTATAAACATCTTGCTTTTTGTTCATGTCATGAACCAAACCGTTGGCAATCGTTCCGGTGGGGTGACCCTTTGTAGGATGAACAACGATGCCCGGTTGCTTATCAATAATCAATAAATCCTCATCCTCATATACAGTTTGGATTGGAATATCCTCAGGTTCAAAATAGCTGTTTTCACTTGGCAGCACAACTGAAATAACATCTCCCTCCTTGGGGTAAGTGCTTACATAAACGGACTGTCCATTATTAAAAATGCCATCCGTTCTTTTTAATTTACTTATCAAGCGGCTGGAAATACCCAGTCTCTTTTTTAATATCTCACTAAGTCTTAGTCCGATATCTTTTTCTTGTATTTTATACTGCATAGTCCCTCCGGTTGTTTTTTTAATAGAAAAGCTGATATATGTTTTTTTTAAATATTATGCTAAAATTATACCATAATAATGATGATTAGATTATAACGAAATAGAAAAGGATTAAGAGAGGGATAAATGATGATAGATACACCTAACAGTAAGATTATTAATGTAGTCTCAAACGATGATTCTTTGTCAGAGGAAATTCGAAGGATTTTAATACAAAAGCTTGAAAAAGCAGGATATCTTGTTCCCAAAAAATTTGATTATGATGCCATGCTTATTATATGTATAGGTGGAGATGGTGCCTTTTTAAACACTTTGCACACTTATAATTTTCCTGATATACCCTTTATCGGTGTCAATACAGGCCACCTGGGTTTTTTCCAGGAGATATTACCTTATCAATTAGACGAGCTCATCTTTAGACTGGAAAAAAACGAATATAAAACTCAACACCTTAACGCAGTTTCTGCTACTGTTACCTATGGAAATCAGCAGCAACATAATATAACAGCTATGAATGAAATTGTTGTCAGAAGCAGTAAAACCAAGACTATCCATCTCAACATTTCCCTTAATGATGAATTTTTAGAAAAATTCAGTGGAGATGGTGTTCTTGTTTCCACCTCTCCGGGTAGTACGGCCTACAACTATGCCCTTGGGGGAAGCATTGTGGATCCTCGTTTAAAGCTACTGCAAATTACTCCTATTGCCCCTATTAATTCAACTGCTTATCGCTCCTTTACCTCCAGTGTTATTGTTCCGCCTACAACCAGCGTCAATATCAATCCGGAAAATGCTTTCGAGAATTCCATATCTGTAGCCTATGATGGTATAGAAACAACATTTAATAACCTTAAGAAGGTATCTGTTGAACTTTCAGATATCAATATACGTTTGTTAAGGCTTGATTCCTATAATTTTTGGGACAAGGTCAAAAGCAAGTTCTTATAATAAGACTCGGCTTCTCCCTTTGTCCATATACGGGCAATCTGACCGGCTTTTTCAAATTCTAAAGATCCGGTTTTGTGAATATAGGTCCATATATTTTCTTCAAATAGGTAAGACCTGCCGGATAAAACCTCTTCAATGATGCGATAGTTTTCAGCAAAAAGCTCCTCATAACAGGCTTTAAATTCTTTAAAGTTATGAGAGCTTTTTTTATAGGTATCTATAGCCATGGCCTTTAATAGCCAATCAAATTCTTTATGAAGCCAGATGCTCATCTTAATGTAATAGGATTTTTTTACAAAAAGGATTGTTTCAATGTCCTTTGTTACTTTGTAGTCTTGGCAAAAGGTACTGAATAGATTTTGGTTAATCCTGATGTAATCATATTCCTTAAGCTCTTCCTCTACAAGATCAAAGATTTCTCCTTCATCAATATCCGCAAGATAAGCATCCGGGTCACTTTCTTCCCCGTTCTCGTCTTCTTCTATAAAATCCAGTTTTTCATTTAATGCGTATAAAATATCAGAGAATAAGGATTTGTTGAACCAAATCCAATTCTCTGATAAATCAAACACTCTTTCTATATTCAATTTGTCTATGTTGCTCTTTAGAAGTTGCGTTAAATTCATTTTTTTGACCTTACCCTAATATATTGTACCCACAATCCACATAAAGAATTTCTCCTGTGATAGCAGAGCTCATGGAACTCAATAAAAATACTGCCGCTTTTCCTATCTCTTCTTGATCTACCGGACGTTTTAAGGGAGCTCTTTCTGCAAAAGCTGATAGCATCTCGTTTAAATCGGAAACGCCTCTGGCTGAAGCTGTTTTTATAGGTCCTGCTGAAATGGCATTCACTCTTATATCCTCTTTCCCAAGATCTACGGCTAAGTAACGCACACTTGCTTCTAAAGCCGCCTTGGCAACACCCATGACATTGTAATTTTTAACTGCCTTTACACCACCATGATAGGATAGGGTTATAATGGAACCACCTTCTGTCATTAAAGGTCTAGCATACCTGGAAACAGCCACCAAGGAATAAGCACTTATATCTTGTGCCATGGCATAGCCATCTCGTGATGTGTTGACATATTCGCCTTCCAATTCTTCTCTCTTAGCATGAGCAATACAGTGTGCAACACCGTGAAGAACACCGAATTCTTCTTTAATCAAATCGAAGGTTTTCTCAATATTCTCATCCTGAGTCACATCGCATTCAACAAATTTTACATTTTTAATATTTTCTTCTGTTGTGAGCTTTTCTAAACTCCTTAAGCTTTTATCTCCATAATAGGAGAACAGTAATTGGGCGCCATTTTGATAGGCCTGCTTTGCAATACCCCAAGCAATGCTCCATTTATTGGCTACACCCATAATCAATATATTTTTATTTTTTAACAAATCACTCATGTGAACGACCTCCACCTCATATTAATTATTGCCTCTTGCTATTTTACACATATTTCTCAAACTGTTCAACTAAATTACCAAAAGTTTTCATAGCACTTTCAATAGGTTTCGTTGTTGTCATGTCTACTCCTGCTTTTTGAAGAAGATTGATCGGATAGTCCGAATCCCCTGATTTTAAGAAATCAATATACCTGTTCCTAGCCAAATCTCCCTCATTTAAAATCTGCTTGGAAAGCTCAATGGCTGCAGAATAGCCTGTTGCATATTTGTAGACGTAGAATGCCGAGTAAAAATGCGGTATTCTCGCCCATTCCATTTTGATTGCATCATCCAGTATGATTTCTTTACCATAGTAGAATTGATTCAACTTTCCATATTCCTCTGAAAGCCATTCATGGGTAAGGACTTCTCCTGATTCAATGGCTTCATGGGTCATCTTTTCAAATTCAGCAAACATGGTTTGTCTAAAGAGAGTTCCTCGGAATTGTTCCATAAAATAATTGAGAAGGTACATTTTTTCCCCATTGTCTTTGACATTGGCAATCATATATTCCATTAATAGCGCTTCGTTGACCGTAGAAGCTACTTCAGCAGTAAAGATAGAATGTCCCCCATAGATATAGGGTTGGGTATGCCGGGTGAAATAGGAATGCATGGAATGTCCCATCTCATGGGCTGTCGTAAAGACATCCTTGATGGAGTCCGTATAATTGAGCATAATATAAGGGTCGCTCTCATAGGTTCCAAAAGAGTAAGCCCCGCTGGTTTTCCCTTCATTTTCATAGACATCTATCCATCTTCCCTCGAAGCCTTTGTTCATAATGGTTAAGTACTCATCTCCCATAGGTTTTAATGCTTTTCTTATAATCTCTACGCCCTCTTTATAAGGTATTTTCTTATCAATCTCTTTCACGATAGGTGTATAAAGGTCATAAAAGTGCAGATCATCTAGCTTCAACATCTTTTTTCTCAGCTTGACATAGCGATGCATTAAGTTGATGTGGCTGTGAACTGTTTTAACAAGGTTTTCATAGACACTTAAAGGTATATTATCACCGTGCAAGGCTTGGGCTAATGAAGAGTCGTATTTTCGCAGCTTAGCCCCCATAGCATCACCCTTCGTACTATAATTATAAGTTGATGCCAAAGTGTTCTTTTGCTTTTTATAGGCCGAATACAGTGCTTCAAAAGCCTCCTTACGAACTCGTCTATCTGGTGATTCCATGAAATTAATAAACTTACCGTGGGTTAATTCTATTTCTTCACCATCTTCGTCTGTGATATGACCAAATTTGATATCCGCATTATTAATCATTCTGAAAATGCTCTCCGGAGCCGCCATCATTTCTCCAAATTGAGCTATAATGTATTCTTCTTCCTTAGATAGAATGTGAGGTTTATTTCTTAGAAGGTCCTTTATGAAAAAGTCATAGAGTCTTAAATCCTCATTTTCCTCAAGGAATGCCATCAATTTTTCTTCCGGTATCCCTAAAAGCTCCGGTGTAAAAAAGGATAACTTCATGCTAATTTCTACGGACAGAGATTGTGCTTTTTCACTCATGGCCTGATATTTCGTTACTCGATTATCCTCGTCTTTTTTCATCCTAGCGTAGACATAAATGTTGCCAATTTTTCGAGATAATTCTTCTTTCTTTCTAAAAGCTTCCAGTAAAGTTTCACTGCTTTCATGAAGGCGACCTGCATAGGCCTTAACACCTTCTGCCAGTTCTCTGACAATCTGAAAATCCTTCTCCCACATTGCATCCGTCTCATACATTTTGGACAAATTCCATTTAAAACTGCTATCTATTTCTTCTCTTTGCTTTAATTTTTTAGATTCGTTAACCATTATTTCCTCCTACCTTTATTTTTATCTTCTATTCAATAGTATTTACATTTACCTTCTATTTAATTAATATATATTGTATAACAACAGATTAATAAATACTACATATAAGCAGTAGAAATCTACAAATCAAAGATTTGTGATTTCCTTGCATCAGTTCGCCATCAATTTGTTACACAAATTGGGGCGAGCTAAGAAATGGAGATGACTTAATGGACAATAGACCCATTGGCTTTTTTGATTCGGGATTAGGCGGTTTAACATGTGTAATGCAGTTTATTAAAACCTTTCCACATGAAAAAATAATTTATTTTGGAGATACAGCAAGAACTCCTTATGGGTCCAAGGCTGTTTCCACCATTGAACGCTTTTCTTTTGAAATAGCTGATTTTTTAATGAGCAAAGATGTCAAAATGCTTGTTATTGCCTGCAACACGATTACCTCTACTTGTCTTGATGCCTTGAGAGAAAAATACGCTCACATACCTATCATAGGCATCATTGATCCGGCCGCAAAAAAGGTAGCAGAGACATGTACAAAGGATAATAGAATAGGGATTATTGGTACAAAGGTGACGATTGAGCATAAGTCCTATATCAAGTCCATACATTCTTATTGCAAGGATTTGAACCTTTATGACAAAGCATGTCCCATTTTTGTCCCTTTAATCGAGGAAGGTATTATCGACAATGACATTATGAATTTATCCATAAAGCATTATTTGGATGATTTTACAGAAGAAAATAAGCTGGATACGCTTGTTTTGGGTTGCACTCATTATCCTCTTATCATGGAAAATATCCGGCGCCTTTATCCCCAAATGCATGTTATCAACCCTTCAGAGGAAATTGTATCCAGTATCGGCAATACCTTATTATCCATGGATATTCTTTCAGCACAGACGGATTTAGAAAATGAATTTTATGCAAGTGACCTTTCGGAAAATTTTATTGAGATGATCAGAACAATTTCAAAAAATTCTCTTATTGGCTTTAAGAGCTTTGAAATAGAATAAAAAGCTCCTAAGAAAAAGGATGCCCCTTCAATGATAGTTATCGGGCATCCTTACTTTCATTTATTTTGTTTTTAATGCAAATAATAATTTTGATTGGAACCTATAGGAACCCCTTCAAAGAAATCTTTAGAGTTTTTTAAATCGCCGCCTAAATAAGGGGTGTCGCCAAAATCGATTCCATATCGAATCAAGTCTCGCAAATCCTTCAATAGCTTCTCAGGACTATCTGAAATTAAGCGAAATTTCATTCTTTTGGCCTTGGCCCCATCCTTATTTTTAAGGAGCATGGTGATGGCTGCGTGAACACTGATCTCATGATGGTTGATTCCATCTGTATAATTGACCCTCGAATCAAGCATTAACCATTTGGAAAAGGATTTTAATTCTTTAGCCAGTTCCAATCTGCTCTCATGGGTATTCTTCTCTAATAATTCCATAATATAAGAGTTGCTATCCACTAAGGCTACCATAATAGAAGGGTCATAATCGATAATCGTATCAATGCACTCATTAAAATATTCCTCAACAAGTAATTCAATGTTTTCAATGGATAAGACAATATCCCGAACATCCTCATCTTCTAAACAGTACATATACGATATTAAATTAAAAAATTGCTCTTTTGTCCTTATTTCTCCATAGCCTGTAACACCTAAAACTTCCTTAAGCTCTTCAATAATTTTATTATCCATTATTCTCACTCCTCTCTTACCAAGTTCACAGTATTAACAAATATCTCACGTCATGGAGTCGCTTTATATCCTTATTATATTTCATCTATAACCGGGTTATCTAAATCAATCAATCCTTGGCTATATTCGTAATCATCATCTCTTTCTATATCGTCAAAATCATATGCATCCAATTCCTCTTCCTGATCGTCAAAATCAATATCGTAATCATCGATAGGATAATCTAAAGCATCCGGATAGATACATTCAAAAGACCCTGATTTTAAATTTTCCAATCGCGTTAACAATAAGCTATCATAGATACTGATGTAGGATTTTGTTTTACTAACCAAGTCGGTACAAAGCACTAGCTCATTGGCCATAATCCAGGTTTGAAATCTTAGGAGCTCATAGGCTAGAATATCTAAATATTTTTTATCTTTTCCTATGGATGAAGCTATGCCTAGCAACAAATATTTCACTGTAGAAAATATTTTATACAAATCAATATTATCATTTGCAATACCTGTCATCAAATCCTCAAAATGAAACTCCAAATATTCTTTAATCTCTCTTAAGCCTTTCGTAAGGAAAATTTCAATTAAAATAGCTTCATTGATAATCTTGTAATTTTCCATAATGGTAGAAAATTGATCATAGTACTCAACCTGAGGCCAATCATCAATCTCTAATTCTTTCAGCAATTTATTTTCTTCTAAATTTTTTTCTTTACTTGCCATCCATAACTCCATTTTTTAAATAAATTCTTTACTAGTAACCTTCTTGCTTTTATTTTATCTTACCCTCTATAATAATCAAGCCCTTTTATTTAAAAAAATCACAAATCAAAGATTTGTGATTTTTAGCAGATTTATCCCGTTGCAGACTATCTTACAGGACAAATTCCACCTTCGCATCCATCATTACCAATATCAAATTGAATTTCTTCTTTTTCATATTTGCCTATTAAAGATGGAATAAAAGGCCGCATTTCGTCTTTTCGCTTCAAGTATTCTTCCTTTGTTATTTCTTCAAATGGCAATAATTCATAAAAACTATCATCATAGGAAAGGAAAGATAAGGCAACACAATCATCCCAATTATCCCATACCCATTCCTCTACAGCTTCCCATTCCGAATCCCTTACATGGACGGTAATGGAGCAATTGTGATCCACATAGCTTTTCATAAACATCTTATAGATTTCAAGCTGTTCAATGGCAGATACATCACTTTTAGTCCTTCCCTCAGGGACACGGACAGGGAATTCTACAACCTTGGTTGAACAGGTTTCTTTATCCTGTCCTACTTCCGGCAATACAGAATAACCTAATTCTTCGCAGACCTTCACCAAAGGATCATCACTGCTTATTCTTATTCTTCTTATGAAATAAGGTGCATGAGAAAAATGTACTCCGCTTGAAACGACAGGAAGTAAACTTAAGGTTCCCTCCGGCTTCACAGTGGTGATAAGCAAAGGTTTTTCTTGCCCTAATTCTGTTGCGTACTCATCAGCCGCTTGTCTCGCCGTTTCACGAAGTTGCTTTAATAAAGCTGCCTGATCCTCCATGGACAACTGGGTAGCATTGACCATATCCTGCCAACCGGTTAAAGAGCATCCAAGTAATTTATCTCTTTGCTGAACTGCATCCCACTCCGGTATTTCAAGCTCTGTACAGGTCATCCTGTAACCTGCCCTGGCTGACAACCTTTGGGCACCAAGAAGTCCTATCCTATCCAACTCGCCCTTGCTGTCAACAAAGGCCATCACATTCACTGTTGTCAGGTTGCAAAGACCTTTAGAGTCTAACAGGATTTCTGCGCAGGGATTAACGCCTTTGAAATTCGGTCTCCTCTTAGCACCTGCTTCCTCATTGACCCAACCGGGTTCTCCCGAATATCGCATTTGCTGAATATGCCAATGGAGTTGTTCCCTTGTAGGCTTATTTCTATAAAAGATGGAGTTATTGCTCATTTGTCTGTGAGCTATATCTTGATCAATGACCCAACTTTCATTTACTTTTTTATAAAGTTCGGATTTAGCTTGTATGGTTTCCTTATCATCTGCATCGAGTAGAAGAATTTCTGCTGTTCTTCTAACTCCGCCCACCACTACATTTTCACCAATGATGTTGGCTATGTCTAAGCAATCGATGGGTCGAAGCTTTATTTTCTCTTGGCTTCCAAGCTTTTTAGCCTTTCGGATGACTTTATCTATTTTCAGAAACATATTCTTCATACTGGCATGTCCACTGGCTGTTCCACCAAAAGTCTTTAACTTTTCTCCTTTGGGCCTAACATTGTCATAATTCAATATGACCGTGTTGATTTTTCGATATTCATTGCTGAAAATAATTTTAAAATAATAATCCAAGGATTGAACCCAACCCTCTTTACTATCTCCTATAATGATTTTAACCGTATCATTATGTGAAAATTCTAAGGATGTATTTTCTTTTCTCTTTTCCATTTCTATCGGTGTATAAAATTCATGAATCATCTCCACATTGGTTCTAACCTTAGGTAATTTCTTGACATCTTCCTTAAGAATACGAATACCTACCCCTGAACCGACCATAAGAAGATAAAAAATATCCCTAAAAGCTGAAAAACTATCGATAACCTGAAAAGAACAGTTATAATTGGCCATAGGATAATGCTTCGCTACATCCGTACTCCCTACCCACAAAGTCCTCCCAGATAAAAACTGCTTCATTTCATAGACATTGTGATAGAGCTTTTCCGCCTCAGATTTCGAAGTCGGTACTAAACTGCAATTATATTCTACGGCTCTTCTGACAGTTTCCCACCAATATTCTCTTCTCTTTTCCTCAGAAATCCACCTGGAATAAGTACGATAATATACAAAATCCCCCAGCTGGCTCATAGGTGAAGATCGATGTTTGTACTTGCTTATGAAATCATCCGCAATAACCCTTCCGTCTCTTCTTTTTCTTGCATCTCTCGTTTTATCCCTTTCATACCTGTAAATAATAAATTTTTTCGCCACATCTGTTCTCTCATTGGACATTAAACAATCTTCTGCAATGTCTTGTATTTCTTCAACTTCAATTTGATTGCCTGCTTTATGTATTTTTTCACTAATCTGGGCCAATACTTTATCAATATACGCATTGTCCACACCTAATTTTGTTTCCTTCATCGCATTTCTTATAGCATTCTTAATTTTATCCTCATTAAATCCAACTAAAGTCCCATCTCTTTTAATTACTTTCAAGGTTTTCTCCTTTCCATACACGTCAACATATGGGGTATCTTTTTTACAATCTACTACATCTAGTATATTTTGATTGTACATCCCTTCTAATAGAGCTGTCAAGGCATAGTTCCAATGTCAGGAATCTTTTTGCCTGCAAAATTGCTCTTATGCAAAAAGAATACATTTTTTATAGGTCAATCTTATTGACTTTAAAAAGCAGGTTGACTAGAATAAATTGTATACAAAAATAAAATTGAATACAATTGGATATATTTTAATGCCTATTTTATGCATTAAAATCAATCAATAAATGAGGGAGGAACTCTTGATGGGAAAAAATTTAGCTTATAAAATACTGGAAAATCACTTAGTACAAGGTACTTTAGAACCCGGTACCGAGATTACCATAAAAATCGATCAAACACTTACACAGGACTCAACAGGTACCATGGTCTATTTGCAATTAGAAGCTATGGGTGTTGATAAAATTAAAACTGAATTATCTGTAGCCTATATCGATCATAATACTTTGCAATCAGGTTTTGAAAATGCGGATGACCATGCATTTATCAAAAGTGTTGCCCAAAGACATGGTGTGGTCTATTCAAAGCCGGGCAATGGAATATGCCATCAGTTGCACTTAGAAAACTATGGTATACCAGGAAAAACCCTTTTAGGTTCAGATAGCCATACCCCTACCGGCGGCGGTCTGGGCATGATTGCTATAGGTGCCGGAGGATTGGACGTAGCCGTTGCTATGGCCAAGGGAACCTATAGTCTTACTGTTCCAAAGGTCATCAATGTCAAGCTTACAGGAGAACTCAAGCCTTGGGTATCTGCAAAGGATGTTATCCTCCATGTTTTGCAGAAATTAACGGTGAAGGGTGGCGTCAATAAAATAGTTGAATATACCGGTGAAGGCGTTAAAACCCTTTCGGTTACAGACAGAGCTACCATTACCAATATGGGTGCTGAATTAGGGGCAACCACATCCATTTTTCCAAGTGACGAAAATACAGAAGAATATTTAAGACTTCAAGGAAGACCGGATGATTTTGTAGCCTTATCGGCTGATGCAGATGCTACCTACGATGAGGTTCTTGAGGTCAATTTATCCGAATTGGAGCCTTTAGCTGCAAAACCTCATAGCCCTGATAACGTGGATACGGTGAAAAATATAGGTCCCATAAAAATTGATCAGGTAGCTATCGGAAGCTGTACCAATTCTTCTTATACAGACTTGATGAAGGTAGCCTTAATCTTAAAAGGTAAAAAAGTCCATCCGGATGTGAGTTTAGTTATCTCTCCCGGCTCAAGCAGAATCACGAGTAAAATGGCTGAAAATGGCGCATTAATGGCTCTTATTAATTCTGGGGCCAGAATTATAGAAAATGCATGCGGTCCGTGTATCGGTATGGGTCAATCACCAAAATCTGGTGCTGTTTCCCTAAGAACATTTAATCGAAACTTCAAGGGACGAAGTGGTACCCAAGATGCCGACGTTTATTTAGTAAGCCCTGAAACAGCAGCTCTTTCTGCCATTGCGGGTGTATTAACCAATGATGCTGAGGGGTCCTTACCACCGATAGAAAGTGTGGAATTTACACCTAACGATAACTTCATCATCTATCCTGATGAGCGTGAAAAGAATGAAATCCCTGTGGAAATGGGTCCTAATATCAAGCCATTCCCATTAAACAAAGCTTTGGAGGATACCCTGGGTGGTAAAGTTATGCTTAAAACGGGGAATAATATAACAACGGATGACATCATGCCATCCAATGCCAAATTACTTCCTTACCGCTCCAATGTTCCTCACCTTGCAAAATTCTGCTTTGAAGGAATTGATCCGGAATTCCCGGCAAGATGTGAAGAAAACAATGGAGGCATCATTATCGGAGGGGAAAACTATGGACAAGGCTCAAGCCGCGAGCACGCTGCCCTTGCACCCTTACAATTAGGTATAAAATTCATCGTTACAAAATCCTTCGCTAGAATTCACAGGTCCAATCTCATCAATAGCGGGATTATACCTTTGACCTTTGTCCATGAAAGTGATTATGATCGCATTGAACTTTACGATGAATTATGGATTGAAAATGTTATCGAATCCATAAAACAAGACACAATTACCCTTCAAAATAAAACAAAAAATGAAAGCTACCAGGTCAAAGCTGATTTATCTGAGCTTGAACTGGCCATGATACTAGCAGGTGGACAAATCAATTATTTGAGATCTTAAGAAAAGGAGATAAGAATGGATTATATAAAAAACTTTGAACAACTCGTTATGGAACAATTAGCCAGAGTTGAACGTTTAAAAAATGAAGAGGACTTTTTAGATTATCAAGGGCTGGATAAAATCATCATCGGCGTTATAGGCGGTGACGGTATAGGTCCTGCTATCACTAAGGAGGCCCAAAGAGTTATCGAATTTTTACTGGCAAATCAAATTAAAAGCGGTAAGGTTGAACTCAGAGTCATCAATGGCTGTACGATAGAAAATCGTGCAGCAGTCGGAAAAGCCATACCGGATGATGTCTTAGAGGAAATCAAAAAATGCCATGTTTTACTAAAAGGGCCTACCACTACACCGCGAAAAGGCGATGCTTGGGCCAATGTAGAAAGCGCTAACGTAGCTATGCGAAAAGAGCTTGACCTTTTTGCCAACGTCAGACCTGTTAAGGTTCCTGAACTGGGTATTGATTGGACGTTTTTTAGAGAAAATACAGAAGACCTCTATGCCCTTGGCAGCCAAGGTATGAATATAAGCGACGATTTAGCTATTGACTTCAAGGTCATTACGACACAAGGAACAGAAAGAATAGCACGATTAGCCTTTGAATACGCTAAGAATAATAACAAAAAAAGAGTAACCATTGTAACAAAAGCCAACGTTGTTAAAACAACGGATGGAAAATTCCTAGAGGTTTGTAAAAAAGTAGCCGAGGACTATCCAAATATCGAGGTTGATGACTGGTATATTGATATTATGACAGCCAAACTGATTGATGAAAAAAGAAGGACTCAATTTGAAGTCATGGTTCTTCCGAATCTTTACGGTGACATCCTTACAGATGAAGCCGCTGAATTCCAAGGCGGTGTAGGTACAGCAGGCAGTGCTAATTTAGGTAAGCGTTACTGCATGTTTGAAGCGATTCATGGTTCCGCCCCTCGCATGGTTGATGAGGGCAGAGATATTTATGCGGATCCTTCCAGCATTATCAGAGCCGGCGCCATGCTTTTAGCCCACATCGGGTATCATCAAGAAGCTGATAAACTCTACAAGGCCTTAGAAATCTGTACAATGACAGAGAAAAAAGTGACCTTGACCGGAAGAAGCGATGGCGCTACATCTTCAGAATTTGCAAATTATGTGATGGAAACGATACAAAAGCTATAGGGAATAAAAGCTTTGAATTGAAGTGATTGATAAAAGAGAAGGGGGCGTTTTCACGGCTCCCTTCTCTTTTATTTATCCTCTTGCTATAGGGGGTGTTGCAGTTATTTTACAACTGTTAATAACATTTTGAATTTTGTAATAGCCTTTACGGCATGAGGAATATTGGCGGGCATGACAACTGTTTCCCCTGCCTTTAATCTGTATTCCTTATCTTCAATGGTAATTAAAGCTTCCCCATCTAAAATAACAACCATGGCATCTCCGGGTGCTGCATGAGTACTCACCCCTTCTTCTTCATCAAAGGCAAGTATCGTAATCCCTACGCCCGGCTTTTGAGCTAATGTTAAGCTTGCAACCTTTCCTTTTTCGTAGTCGACTAAATTCACCAAATCAAAAACCTTGGAATGTTCAATATTTTTAATTAATACAGCTGACATTTTATCTATTCTCCTTTATTCAATGTTATTTGTAATACCTTAAAAGCACCCTTGCCACCAATAGCATGGAGTGTGTGAGCAGGTACCATCAGAGTATCCCCAGTTTTCAATAAAAGCTCTTTGCCATTTTGAGTGATGAAGGTTTCTCCCTCTAAAATAAGATACATGGTATCCCCAAAATATTCCTCTTCGCTAACAGTCTCCTTATCTGAAAATGTAAATAAAGACATCTGTACATGATTGCTTTTAGATAAGGCCATACTGATAATTTGATCCTTCTTCGGCTCAATTAAAGAAGCTATTTCCATAGGTTTTTCCGTAGGTAGGTTTCTAAGCCTTTCCATCCTTTTAATCTCCCTCCCTTATACAACTCTTAAACTTTCAATATTTTATACTATACCCTAAAGCTCGACCCTTAAACCATCCTTACCATTTTATCTTAGAATAATCTAGTTTTCAGCTGCACTGGATAGAATCTTCTATCATAAAAAGGCGGTTTTCTTACACCATCGAACTTTCCAAAAGGAGCTTAGTATACTCTCTTTGGGGATGATTAAAAATATCGGTAGAGGACCCTTCCTCAATAATCTCACCCTGATACATGACATAAATTCTGTCTGAAATTTTCTGTGCCAATGCGAGGTCATGAGTGATAAACAGCATGGAGAATCCTTCTTGATTCTGTAATCCTTTTAAAAGCCTGATAATATTTGCTCCCGTAGATGGATCCAGCATGGCACTAATCTCATCTGCAATCAACAATGCAGGTTTCATAGTAAAGTTCAGTATCCTGATAGAGAATACTCCCCTCCACTTCTGCTTTTCCTTTCAAAAGTCCCATGATGGAAAGGGCTAAAGTGGATTTTCCGGAACCGGATTCTCCTATTATTCCTATACTGTCTCCTCGATTTACTTTTAAATGGATATGGTCTATAGCTTTTATTCCCTTACTGGAATTATAGGATACCGACAGGTTTTTTATGTTTAAAATCTCCTTTTCCATTTTACCTCCTTATACGCCTATAATTTTTCATTTATTATTTTCTCCATATCTCTGCTGATAAAGGATATGGCTAGGATCAAAGATATTAAGCAAAGCAGGGGGGAGAGTACCCACCATTTCCAAAAGGGGGTGAAATAAATTCCAGAAAAATTCAGCCCTCGATTGAGCATCATTCCCCAGCTTTTTACTGTAGGATCTCCCAAACCTAAAAAAGCAATTCCTGCCTCCGCCATAATGCCATGGCTTATGATCTTTATAATGCTGACCATCAAGATAGGAAAAATTAAAGGAATAAAATGTTTCGTCAATAAATGAAAAAATCCCGCCCCGTAGTTTCTTGCAAGTATAATGAATCTCTCTTCCTTGACTAGAAGAACCTTGGACCTGGCAATTTTCGCAGGTCTAACCCATGATAAAAGAGAGATTACTAAAATTATATTCCCAATTCCCGAACCGAAAAACATACCCAGCACTAATATCATAGGCATATGGGGAAGAGTCATGAATATATCGCATAGTCCCATAAGGATTTTATCTATTTTTCCACCATAGTAACCTGCCAGGACTCCTAATATGCTCCCTCCCAATCCAGCTAATAAACCTGAGCTTACACCTATAAGAATGCTTATCCCTGCCCCATATAGTATTTGAGCCAATATATCGATGCCTAAATCATCTGTTCCTAAAAAATGCTTGAGGCTAGGGGGCTCCAATGAGCTTCCTGTTGGTATTCTATGGCTATCACTTCCTGATAGAAAATAGAGAGCTCCTGTTATCAAGATTACTAAAAGAATGAAGATGCTTATTTTACCATATATGCTCATCTTACTTAGCACTGTACCTTTGAATTTTCTTATTTTCATAGCAGAACCTAACTCCATTTTTTGTCCCTATCCTATTCTAGGATCCATTTTCTTACAAAAGACATCGGATAGATAGCTAAAAAATAATACCATGATAGCTATAATCAACAATATCCCTTGAATTAAAACATAATCTCTTACTAAAAAGGCCTCTCTCATCAATCTTCCTACTCCGGGGTAGGAAAAAACATTTTCCACTAGAATAGCTCCACCAAATAATCCCCCTAAACTCATGAAAATTCTTGCCACAATAGGAGGCATCCCATTTCTTAAAGCGTGATAAAAGAGTATGCGTTTCTTTTTTAACCCCTTACCCTTTGCTGTTTGGATATAATCTTGGGATAAGACGGTCAACATACTACTTCGGGCAAGCAAATAGAATTCCCCTATTTTAACTAAAGAAAGCGTCAAAACAGGCAGGGTCCCATGATAGATGATATCTATTAAATAATATAATTTTGTCTGAAAATTCCCAAAGGCTGTCATGCCGCCAGCCAATGGAAACAATCCCAGTCGCGCTGCGAAGATAAACAATAAAAATATTCCTAATAAAAAAGAGGGTATTTCAGAAAAAACTGTCATCGAAAAATAGGCGAATTTATCTAAAAATCCATTTCTGGAATAAGCCGATACAGTTCCCAAGAAGACACCTATAATACTGCTTATAAGCAAGGACGTCAGTACGATAAAGAGAGTCCAAGGTAAGCGAGTAAATATGAGCTCTAGCACCGAAATATTATAATAGATGCTGTATCCCAAATCCCCCTTCAAAAGACCCTTTATATAATTTAAAAACTGTATATACAAAGGCCTATCTAATCCATAATAGGCCTTATATTCTTCTATTTGTTTCTCTGAATAAGCTACACTTACATTCCCATCATCTACGGATAGGTATAAAAATGGATCTCCCGGCATGAATCTCGGCAGGAAAAAATTGATAATGAGGATGGTCGTAAAGATCAATAGATAATGCTTTTTCATCACTTTTCCCTGATTAAATAAGATAATTTATTATGATCTGTTTTATTGTGATCATATCTGAACATCCAGCCATCGTATTTTTCTGTCACATAGACAAAGTTATCAACTGCTCCATAGAGCATAACTATAGGCACTTCATCTGCTAGGATAGCTTGCATTTCATCAATCATTTCTTTTCTCTTGGCCTCATCTCTCTCTATCGCTTGTTTTTGAGATAAGCTATTGATTTCCTCATTGTTATACCCTGCTATAGCAGCTCTACCATTCTTAGCCGCTGCATAGATTGTTCTTAAATAATCAGGGTCTCCTCCCATGCCTCCGGAATTGATTAAAAGTATTTCAAATTCTCCCGTCTTGAGAGCATCATCTCTGGCTTTGGTTTCAGCACTTTCTATCTGAATCTCTATCCCTATATTGGCTAAATCCAGTTTTACTAATTCAGCAATTTTGGCTTCCTCGGCGGCATTCCCTATTAAAAGTTTGAAGGAATATGTTTTCCCATCGAGGAGCTCCTTAGCTTTTTCTAAATCGAAATCATATTTTTCTATATGGGGATTATACCAAGGACTATCAGCAGGAACATAACCCATACTGCTCATCGTTGCCGAGCCTCTTGCTACATTTTCTATCAACTGATTTCTATTGATTCCATAAGCTATAGCTTTTCTAAGATGGATATCCTTTAATTCCTCTACCTTCTCCATATTCATCATCAGGCGATAACTATGATAAGAAGGCACACTCTTCACAGTATATTTATCATCCGATTGATATCTATCTAAAATATCTGCTGAAGCATTGATTAAACTGATTTCTTCATTTTCAAAGGACATCACTCTATCACCAACCGGTACCCACTCTATGGCAGATACTACCGGCTCTAACCCCCAATATTGCTCAAAAGCTACATATTTGTATGTACCTTGCTGCGGATTATAAGTATCTAATTTATAAGGGCCACTGCCTATGGCAGCATCCTCGCCATCATATGCTTTAGGATCTTCCACATCCTCCCATATATGTTGAGGCAGAATTCTGGCAAATCCTATTTTATTGATATAAGTATTGTCAAAGGAAAAGATTTCTATCTCCACTTTCTTCTCATCTATCCTTCTGGCTTCCTTGACTATGTATTCCCCATTTACAATAAGCTCATTGGATACAGGCGAATGCTGGCGATAATAATTAAAGGTGAAAACTATATCTTCTGTTGTTAAAGGGGTTCCATCATGCCAAAATGCGTTCTCTACTATTTCAAATGTATAAACAGTGCCATCCTCGCTGATGCTCCAATCTTGAGCTAACCAGGGAATGTTTCCATTTTCATCTTTTTCCAATAGGGAATCATAAAGAATCTGCATCTTGGACATTCCCGGCCCTCTGCTTGTATGCTTAAAAGGATTCGGTAAACCTGTATCACCGCCCTCCAACCTTAGAACATCTACTTTTGTACTTTGGCCTATATCTCCCCCTGCATTGCTTTCTTCATCAATCCCCTTGCATCCCACTAAGGCCACAAGAAGAACCATCATTAAAAGAATATATTTCATTTTATTTTTCATCGTCAATCTCCTCTCACATCATTTTATATTATCTAACTTTCCACCATATCAGAGCCAAGGTTCTTTTTCTCTTTAAAATAAGATGGTCTTCTAAAGATAAGAAAATTTTATCGAGATCTTTATTTCTCTCTTTTGCTATGGGTGCATATTTATCGCCATACATTTTTTTAAGCTCTTCGAATGCAATTTCTTCCTCTGTCTCTTCTCTGATATAGCTTATCTCAGGCTCATAGCCCTTCAACCATAAAATATTGAAAATAGCGTATACCGAATCCCTATCATTGTGGGGATCATCTCTTCTGGACAGGTCCAGTTCCCCCATGATGGCTTCTATGATATTATCCGTCATTGCAATATATTGACCAATATAACAGCTTCCTTTAGAGGCTTCCATCATCTTATCCAATGCTTGTTCATTTCTTATAGCAGGACACATGGAAGCAAAAACTAAATCAAATTTTTCATTCCACCCCATTTCTCTTATATTGGCCTTATCCAAATCCAGTTTGACATACTCTAAATTATCTAGCCCCTCTTTTTTTGCATTGGCCTCTGCATATTCAAGCATTTTAGCTGATATATCTGTAAGAACAACCCTATCTGCAACTTGAGCTAAGGGTATAGCATAGCGTCCTGAACCACCGCCTATATCTAAAACTTTTGTTTTTTTATCTATAAGTTTGTTTCTAATAAGATGCTCGATTACCTTAGGGGGCATGCCTTCCCTTTGCTTATTCTGCATTTTTGAATAGTTCTCCGCTCTGGAATCCCAAAAATATTCCGCATCAACTCCTTTATTCTTTTGTTTTTTAATCAATAAATCGTTATAATAGCTCCTATTATGCATCCCTTATCTCCTTTTCTTTCATTTTGAAACATATTGCATCAATTGATATTGATAATTATTATCAATTGATGCTTAAAAAAAAACATGCTACTTTGCTGTTTTTTCTTTTATGCCTGTATTCTCTTCTTTATATTGGATAATATTATCAAGCATTCTATAAAGTAACTCCCTTGCTGTCTCTCTTTCTTCTGCCGTAAAGCCCTTAGCCAATATATTATTGAAATCTTTAAAAACTTGATGAAATTCATTTTCAAAATCTCTGGATTTCTGAGTCACATAGACTCTCTTTTTTCTCTTATCCTCCGGGTCTTCTCTTCTTTCTATGTAGCCTTCTTGTTCTAATTTTTTTACCGCCCTTGCAGTGTTCGCTTTGTCTATAAATAATCTTTCACTTAACTCTTCTTGTGTTATACCATCCTCATTAAATAAAACTTGCGTCAAAAAATGCCACTGCCCTTGACCAATATTATAAGGACTTACTCTTTTGCTAATATAGCTTTGACTATACCTATATAGGGCTGAAATTGATTTTATTAACGATTTTTTTCTTAGGCCTTTATTATGCATTTCATTTTCCTCTCAAATCATATTAGCATATTTTAGTTGCGCAAGCAACATATTTTTTATTTATTTAAAAGGGATAGACAAAACCCTCTACAGGCTCTGCCGGTACTATCCTCGAAACCTGAATCTGCGGCTCGTCATATTGGTAACCGTCATATTCATATTGACCTATGGAGAGAATACCTTCCACAGTAACCCATGCATCTTGCTCCAATTGAGAAGCTCCTTCATACCGGCATAATATGCCTGCAATAGATAAGTCTGCTATACAACAAGACATCATCTGGCGCCCCGGTACAAATTCATCCTCTTTGAAAAACTCTGAATCTTTAAAAACAGATCCTGTCATCTCAATGCTATAACCTTGATATTTCTCCATATGCATATATATCTCCATCATCCATATGCCGAAGTCATCATTTGAAACTGTGATTTTCTTCTTTGCTTCATCCAAACCGGGCAAATCCACCCAAGGAATTTCATCGGATGCATCCATTTGCATATTGATGTTATCCTCTCCTATAGAATCTGTTGGCAATATATCTTCTACAGCTTCCATAGTGTTTTGACTTGATGGCTGCTGTTGCATAGAAAAAGTGTTGCCTCCCATATAGTTTGCAGAAATATCTGAAGCGCTTAAGGTTTTATGAGGCAGTAGCAGCAGCATAATAGGTATGACCAATATAAAGCAATGAGCAGATCTCACCCTATATTGGGGACGAAAAAGTCTGAATAGACTCACACAAACCCATAGGAGCATGACTATGGCCATAAAGTAAAGATAGGGTTTCATTCTCGGCGTCACATAGGAAAGGTATCTACCGCTTCTTACCAAGTACAGCATCAGTCCTCCCAAAAAGCAATAACAGAGAATCTCCAAAAAAACTTGGGGATTAAAAGCCTTAGCTCTCATCATCAAATACCTCCTAATCTTGCAAAAATAAAAACAACAGTAAAACATACGACGAAAGAAGTCAGCAAGAGTCTGGCAATAAAGCCCTTGGAAAACCCCGCGGATAACATCATGACATTTTTAATATCCATCATAGGTCCAAAAACGAGGAAGCCCATAATCGCACCTAGTGGAAACTGATTGGCAAAGCTTCGAGCAACAACAGCATCGGATGAGGAACACAGCGATAAAACAAAAGACATGGCCATCATCACAATAATAGAGATCGCAAGACCTGCTCCGCTTTGAGCAGTAATAAAGCTTCCAGTTCCCAATGCTTGAATGATGGAAGCTATGAAGCTTCCTATGACCAAATACTTCCCTACACTAAAAAATTCAACTTGGGAATGGCGGATTAATAAGCCCACTTTCCCTGATAAGGAGGTGATGGATTGGCTATCTTCGTAACAGCCACAACTACACATTATTTGATCCAAGGTACCGCCAGATAAGACTTTGCTATTATTGGACTTTTTAATGGTAAAACTGATTCCAATAGTTATCGCGGCTACAATTCCAAAGACAACTCGACCCATGACAACGGTTAAATTCGCGCTAAAAGCATAATAGGTTGATAAAATCACCACCGGATTAATGACCGGTGCAGCAGTCATAAAGGTGATGGCTACCGGTAAAGGAATCCCTTTCCTCACCAAGCTCCTAAAGATTGGTATAGAAGCACAATCACAGACTGGAAGACAAAAACCCCCTAAAATTGCTACCAACATTCCCCATCCTAAGGATTTAGGAAACCTGCGTTCAATGAAGCTCTGGGGCACAAAGACTTGAATCATGGAGGATAAAATGACACCAATGAGCAAAAAAGGAAAAGCTTGAAGAATGATTCCAATGAATATATTAATAATAATATTGAAGGGGACTCCAAAGTTTTCTAAAAAATTGCCTACAATAAAATACGAAGAGACTATCAATAGAATCGTCACAAAAAACAAGCCTAAAGGTTGTTCTTTTCCTTTTGATAATTGTTTATAAAAGTCCTCATAAGCTCTTCTTCCATAAAGCTTTTTATGTAAATCCTTGTGATTCTTCATCTCATATATGGCTATTCCCGGATTTATTGTCTCTAACATGCGGTGAATGCGCTTATAATCCTTTATGGAGTTGACATTGCGTACTACCGACAAATCGCTGTTTGCAATCTGCTCTGGTAAAGCAGCTCCTGTTCTTCCCAGTAGATTTTCTGTCCTTAAACCATCTGCCATATGAATAACTTTTTGAATTTTACACAATTTGCGAAGTGAATTTTGTAAGAGAATATCCCTTAGTTGAGAAAATGGTACAACCCCATTCCACTCAACCCAAATTTCATCTAGATTTTCTAGATGCTCTTGTATATAGCTGTAGATTCGCTCAACGATTCTAGCCGGCTGCTGCTCTAAATCTTTCTTAGGAAAGATCATCTTATCATAGTTGATGTGTTGACTTTGAAATTCTTCTTCACCACTTTCGAACTGCATCACAAGGATATTGGTATCTTCCCATTCTTTTTTGCTCAGAAGAGAATTTAAAAAGATGTTTTCCCTGAGTCCAAAAATCCCGTTACAACATAAACAGGTATCGGCATCTTATCACTCCTCACTGAAGAAAGCGTAAAGCTCATGCTTGTTTAGATTATGTCCGATAATGGATATACTATTACCTTTACTTACGCAATCGGATATTTTTGTTTCCCCGGGAATATATTGGAGATTGAGATATCCATTGGGTCCATGAACAATGCCTTTTGCACGAAGGATGGTTCCTTCAGCGTTTCTTTCCATCATGGAGACACGTGCCTTTAAATCTTCTGCACTCCATATCTTGCCTAGTCCAATGGTAATCGTATCAAAAGCATCTTCTGCCGAATGAGTATGTCCACAGGAACAATCATGACTATGAGCAGGGATGAAGTGAGGATGAAATATCTCATCTGCACTTATTTTATCCCAAGGCTTCGAATAAATGATTGCTTGAGGATTTAGATTTTTAATCATTTCTTGAGCAGCTTCTATTTTTTCAGGGAATGCTTCCACACGGCTCAGCAAAATAGTATCCGCCTCTTTAATCTGATCCTCAAAAAATTCACCGAAGTTATCAAGATACATTTGGCATCGTTTTACATCTACTATATTCATTTTCGACTTTATCTTTATAAGCGAAAGAACCCGAGGATCAGAGCAAGCCTTTATGATATCCGATAGCTTGCTGACACCAGAAGGTTCTATAATAATTTTATCAGGTTGAAAGCGATTTAAAAGTTCTTGTATGGCCTTGATAAAATCACCTGAAAGGCTGCAGCAAATACAGCCTGAATTTATTTCCCTTACTTCAATACCACCTGATTTTAACAAGGCAGCATCAACACTTATATCGCCAAAATCATTTTCTATGAGAACTACCTTCTCATCCTTCCATGTCTCCCTTAACAATTTTTGAATAAAGGTGGTCTTCCCTGCACCTAAAAAGCCTGATATTATAATTATTTCTGTTAACATGCAACCCCTCCTAAAATATTAGCCCAACACATAAATTATAATTTCTTACAATCTTTGCAGTATCCGAATATCTCCAAATTGTGCCCCATGACTCGAAAATCTTCATCCTGAAGGTCCGGAATAAACTTGTCCATAGGACAATTGTCCATGGATATCATCTTATGGCAGTTCATACAGACAGCATAATGCTTATGCTCAAAACGATTGAGCTCATATACCGCCATTTCACTATTTAAGACATTGGTTTTAATGACTACATCCTTTTTAAGGAAAACTTCTAGTGCCCTATATACCGTAGACATCCAAACCTTTTCTCCGCCTTCCTCCATTTTAGCGCATATATCTGCTGCACTTAAAGGCCTCTGTGAACTTTCAAGTATAGAAAGGACACCTTCTCTCTGCCGCGTTCTTTTCATGCCTGCCGGCCAGATGCTTTGTATGTTTTTCACTTTATTCACCCCATCTTTATTTTTAAATTTTTCAAGAGCAATACCAGGACTAAAACACCCACTGAGACTAAAGCTGTAAATCCACCTGGAGCCACATTAAGATAATAGGAAATAAACAATCCCAACATAATATCGATGATGCTAAAAAAAATCGAAAACATAAGGGTTGTCTTAAATCCCTTCTCCAATTGCAGCGCCGTAGCTACAGGAAGGGCAATCATGGAACTGATCACCAAAACACCTACAATTCTGATGGATACGGAAATAGCCGAGGCAACAAGGATAGAAAAAATATAGTTGATCAACCGCACCCTTACTCCTGCAACCTTAGCAGCCTCTTCATCATAGGCGATATACATCATCTGATGGTATAGAAGAAATAGCGCCACAACAGAAATCATGCTAAGAATCAATACCATCATCATATCAAGCTTGGTTACGGTTAGAATGCTACCGAACAACAAAGAATCCGCATTAGTATTGAGCTTTCCGGAGCTGATGATGGTAATAGCCGTCCCTACACTTAAAGAAAGTACAATGGTAAGAATTAAATCTGTATATTTTTTAAAATAGTTGCGCAGAAATTCAATCAGTACGCCACATAGAGATGTGAATATAAATGCACCAACTATGGGATTTTGATTTGATAACAAACCAATTGTAACTCCAGCTAAGGAAGCATGGGCTAATGTATCCCCCATCATGGAATAGCGCCTGAGCACCAGGAAGATTCCGATACAAGGGCACAGTATGGAAATAAACACAGAAACAAAAATTGCATTTTGCATGAAGGTATAATTAAAAATTGTCATCGATTTTTCTCCTGTCTCTTAATAGTTCCTCTGCATATTGATAAGGCGTGCAAAGATGGCCATGGCCACTTACTAAATGGTAAATCAAGGTAGAATTAGAAATGGCAGCATCCAAATTATGCTCTACAGAAACAATCGTGATACCCCTTTCTTTGTTGATTTTTTTTAAAAAACCATAAATCTCTCTCTGGCTCTTTATATCGACTCCCGTAGAAGGTTCATCAAGAATCAGCAAATCTGGATTTCCTATCAGTGACCTTGAAATAAAAACTTTTTGACTTTGACCGCCTGAAAGAGTACCCATTAAGGCATGAGCAAAATCAGACATCCCAACCTGATCAAGAACTTCCTTAATGAGGTTCCTATTTTTGATTTTCAATAATCTACGGTAGGAATCCAATGCCTCATATACAGTAATAGGAAAACTGGAATTTGAGAAATCATTTCTTTGAGGAACATATCCAATTCTTTTTGTATCCGTCATTATTTTTCCCTTTGTAGGCTTTAAGAACTTGAGCATCAACCGCATCAAAGTACTCTTACCGCTTCCATTTGCTCCTACTACAGAGACATATTCTCCCTTCTTAATTTCCAAATTGATACCATTCAAAACATAGGGATGGAGACCATTATATGAAAAAAAAAGATTATCCGCCTTAATCATCCGCAACATCCTTTCAAGAATTAATATTATGCTAATGCGATTCATTTGCACTTGACAGCGCTGGAACTAAAGATTAATATATACATTATAAATGCAAACACTTCTCATTTGCAAGTATTTTTATTGGAGGATAGGATATGCTAAGAAAATGGTTAATTGTACTGCTATTTTTGGTTGGAATGGTAGGTTTTTCTGCTTGCAATACACCAGAAATTTTGTCTGAAGAAGATGCTCTAGAAGAGAACAGGCTCAAGGTCTCTGTCACCTTTGATGCCATGCAAGAATTTGTTCAGGCTATAGGAAAGGATAAGGTTGAAATTTCAACGATTATACCTGCAGGTGCTGATACCCACAGTTTTGAACCCAAGGTACAGGATTTAATCAATATCAACAAGGCTGACATCTTTATCTATAATGGTTTGGGCATGGAAGAATGTGCCGAGGATGCGTTCCTGGCTGCCGATAACCCTGATTTAATTATGGTAGATTCCTCCGAGGGAGCTGACCTTCTTGTAAGGGAAGCTACTGCCACAAATCATGAACATGAACATGAAGATGACCATGACCACTCCCATGGAAAATATGATCCTCATTTATGGTTAGGAATCAAAGGTGCACAAGTTCAAATAAAGAATATTAAGGATGCGCTTATTGAAGCAGATCCTTCCAACGGGGAATATTATGAGCAAAATTACAAAGATTTTAACTCTGAATTAGAAAATCTCTATAGCGAGTATAGTCGTAAGTTCGAAGCTTTAGAAAGAAGAACTTTTGTAACAGGTCATGCAGCTTTTGGCTATCTTTGCCGTGATTTTGATTTAGTCCAAAATAGTGTGAGAGATGTATTTGCAGAAGGAGAGCCTTCAGCACAACAATTGACACAACTGATTGAATACTGCAGGGAAAACAAGATAACCACCATTTTCACTGAAGAAAAGGTAAGCCCTGAGGTATCACAAACATTGGCAAATGAGGTAAATGCTAAGGTAGAAATCATCTATACCATGGAAAGCCCTCAGGATAATATGACGTATTTAGAAAGAATGGAAAGCAATCTATCCAAAATTTATGAAAGCTTAATTCATTAGTTGGCAAGCTTTTTATGGATAGCTTTTTAAAGATTCGCACTCAAGAGCCATCTGTTTTCAATCAAACAGATGGTTTTTATCTTCGTTATGTAGAGCTTACTTCTTAATTTTTTTCTCATTGCTTGGAAACCAACCTTTTTCAACTCTTTTTTCTTGTTCGAAAAGCTCGTGAATACTCCATAATAAGGAGAAACCTAGCACTGCCAAGAATGATGACAGAAGTGTACTGCTTGAGAATAGTGAAAGAGCAATAAAAATCAGCCCCCCTATTAAAAATAAAGGCCAAATTTTTTTCCCTATATAATATTCTGTTTTTATCACAACAGGATGTAAAATTCCGATAATGAAAAAAGCTCCTGCACCTATAACGATTCCTTCAAAAGACATTCTCTATACTCCTTTTTAAAAAGAGTGCCATGATTGCACCTATTATACAAATCCCTCCAGCTATGAGAAAAGCAAAATCATATGCGCCTGTAGCATTTAAGGTTACAGATGCTATCCGAGGACCAAGAAGCAAACATAGCGGCTATAGGGCCTTGAAATATACTCCAACTGTACACCATGCCTACAAAAAACTGACAGCCTCTATCCTCCATATTGCATGTTTTACTTATCATAACATCTTAATGGATGCTTTGCAATTAACCTCCTTGCATGGATGAGAACCAAATAGGACCGTTATAAACAGACTACCTAGTCGTTTACAACAGTCCTATTTTAATAACTATATCATAACTATTTTTTCTTATAATACAAGATACCATTCTCTTCTCTTTCAGCTAAGCGACCTGTCTCACGGAGATGATGAATATGAGCCATGGCTTCCCCAGCTGCAAACCACTTTTGAGGATTGGGGAAATCATCCCAGTTCCTAGCCCTAAGATCCCATGTCATTTTCGCAGCGATATCTCTTACAGATAATTCTTCATTTTCAACAATCTTAACGACCTCATTTAAACGTTGTTCATGATGTTTGAAAAGTTCATCTATTCTTTCCCTATGATCCTTTATAAGATAGCGATGGGCCGGAAATAAGGTATGGATATCGTAATCGTATATCTTTTTTAGGCTATCAAAATAGATCTGCAAGATGTCACCATATTCAAATCCCCAGAAGGCTATATTCGGCGTTATTTTCCCAAGGATGTGGTCTCCACAAAAATACAGCTTATGCTTTTCTTCATAGAGGTTCACTTGTCCGGGTGTATGTCCCGGAACCTCTACCACCTTGAATAAATACTCGCCTACTTGAAACTCATCACCCTCTACTACCGGCTTAAATTTCATGATTTCTTTAGCTTGATATTGATAGCCCGGATGCTCATCCAGCTTTACTCCGTCTCTTTCTAAATCAAACCACTTTCTGTGATCATAAAAATAATCCCAACCATGACCTTCAACGGCATCATTGACTAAAGTACCATCCATTTCACTGGCGTAGATGGTCACACCCCTTTTGCTCAATCTATCTGCAAGTCCACAATGGTCTGAATGAAGATGAGTGATAAACAGGTCAGTTTTGGTTAAATCTATCTTAAGCTCTTCTACAGCCTTCATCAGTACCTCATCACCCTCATCCCTGTCGAAACCTGTATCAATAATCAAATTTCGGTTGTCTCCTACAATGATATAACAATTCAGTGCCTTTAAAGGATTATTTGGCAAAAC
Source organism: uncultured Eubacteriales bacterium (assembly GCA_964429195.1). Lineage (GTDB taxonomy): Bacteria > Bacillota > Clostridia > Peptostreptococcales > JAAYPU01 > JBBAFM01. The sequence goes on from CAYSBC010000004.1 coordinate 35,161, forward strand.
AATATCGTAACTATGAATATTCTTATAAAGTTGCATTTTGTTCCCCCTCACCTGCTTTTTATTTTTTATGCCGAATTGGCTATGGATATTTAATCTATAGTTTACCCTATTTTCGGGTATTCTAACTTAAAATTGTATATTATGACCACTATTTTTGTCAACCCTAAAAACCCTCGAACATTTCGTTCAATATTCTTTATTTTTATGCAAAATTTCCCTTGATTTTATGGTTCTTTAGCCTTATAATAAAGGTCAGGGAAGGTCAAATAATTGTTCCTTTTATCAGAAAATTGTTTTTTTATATAAAATATAACCTATAACCATCGTGATAAAGAGGTGAACACTATGAAATATACAGATTACTATAAAACTCTTGGTATAAGCAAGGATGCTACACAAGAAGAAATTAAAAAATCTTACAGGCAGCTTGCAAAAAAATATCATCCCGATTTAAATAAAGACAGTGGGGCTGAAGAAAAATTCAAAGAGATCAACGAAGCATTTGAAGTATTAGGCGATGCAGAAAAAAGAAAAAAATATGATAACTTCGGAAGCTCCGGAAATTTCAGCCAAGGCATGGATTTTGATCCATCACAATTTGGATTTAATACACATCAGGGAGGAACTTATCAATCTACCGGTGATTTTAGTGATTTCTTTAATATGTTTTTCCAAGGTGCAGATTCACGTGGTTCTTCCTCCTCTTCTTCTTTTAGTTTTGAAGATTTGTTTGGAGGCAGTACCAAGCATAGCCGTAAAAAACCCCAGGATGTCAAGGGTGCAGATGCAGAAGCATCTGTATTCATCGGTATAGAAGAGGCCTACAAAGGTGTAAAGAAATCTTATACCATCAACACAGGCTCGGGAAAACAATCTATTTCGGTTACTATTCCTAAAGGAATCATGCCGGGGCAAAAAGTTAAAATTAAGGGACAAGGGAATGCCGGTCCTACAGGGATAAAAGGCGATCTTTATTTAGTCATTCAATTTGCTAAGGACGATACTTATTCCATGGAAGGTTTAGATGTCACAAAGGTATTGGATATATATCCTTGGGAAGCCTACTTTGGAACTAAAACTCAGGTTGAAACTTTTGAAGGTAAGGTTGTTTTGAAAATACCTGAAAAAATCCAATCCGGCAAAAAGATAAAACTCAAGAATAAAGGGTATAAGAATATCAAAGGTGAAATGGGGGATTTATTCATTCAAATTCGTATCATGAACCCGACTTCCATGGATAAATCCACAGAAAAGCTTTATAAAGAGCTACAGGAAAATTACGATAAAACCAAAAAATAATCAGGAAATGGAGATGATTTTATGAACTATGAAAAATTTACTGAAAGTGCTCAGCTCGCAATATCATCATCCTCAGAAATTGCCATTAAAAATGAAAATCAACAAGTGGATGGTGAACACTTACATTTATCCCTGCTCACGCAACAGAAAAGCTTGATTCCAAAACTCATTGAATTCATGGGTCAAAATCCTAATCTGTTGGCGAATGAAGTTGAAAATCAAATTAAGAAATTGCCTAAGATTTATGGAGATAATACATCGCTATATAGCTCAAGAAGGCTTAATAAGCTGTTATTGGACGCTGAAGGTATTGCTCAGAAATTCAAGGATGAATATGTGAGTGTCGAGCATCTTTATCTTGCTCTTTTGGAGGAAAACAATACGCCTTCTTCTAAAATATTAAAAGACTTTCATATTACAAAAGAAGCATTTTTAGATGCTCTCAACAAGGTAAGAGGAAATCAAAGAATTACAAATCAAAACCCTGAGGATAGCTATGAGGTATTGGAAAAGTACGGAAGAGATTTAGTCGAGCTTGCCCGCCAAGGGAAATTAGATCCGGTTATTGGGAGAGACTCAGAGATAAGACATACTATTCAAATCTTATCCCGTCGTACGAAAAATAATCCGGTGCTGATTGGAGAACCGGGTGTAGGTAAAACGGCTATTGCTGAAGGTTTAGCTCAAAGAATTCTCAATGGTGACGTACCCGAAGGCCTAAAGGACAAAACCATATTTGCCCTGGATATGGGTTCCCTCATTGCAGGAGCTAAATATAGAGGTGAGTTTGAAGAAAGGCTTAAAGCAGTTTTAACTGAAATAGAAAAATCCGAAGGAAAGATTATATTGTTCATTGACGAAATACACAATATCGTCGGTGCCGGTAAAGCAGAAGGTTCTATGGATGCGGGAAACATTCTTAAGCCAAAATTAGCTCGTGGAGAGCTCCACTGTATTGGCGCTACAACCTTGGATGAATACCGCAAATACATCGAAAAGGACGCTGCCCTTGAAAGACGTTTCCAAAAGGTCATGGTGCATCAACCTAATGTGGAAGATACCATCTCCATCCTTCGTGGCTTGAAAGAAAGATTTGAGATTCACCATGGTGTCCGAATTACAGACGATGCTTTGATTGCTTGTGCCGTTTTATCCGATCGCTATATCAGTGATCGCTTCTTACCGGATAAAGCTATCGACCTGATGGATGAAGCAGCTTCTTTTATTCGTATCGAAATCGACAGCATGCCTAGTGAAATTGATGATATAAGCAGAAGAATTATGCAGCTTGAAATTGAACAGCAAGCACTCCATAAAGAGGATAGCGAATCTGCAAAAGGCAGGCTCGCTGATTTAAGCAAAGAAATATCGGAGCTTAAAGAGCAGGAAACTCTCTTAAAAACAAAATGGCAAAGTGAAAAACAAGCCATCGAAAATGTGAAAAATATTAAACAGGCTATTGAAGATGTGAAGCACGATATTGAAGAAGCCGAAAGAAGATATGATCTGGAAAAGTTAGCCCAGCTAAAGTATGGTAAACTCCCTGAGCTTGAAAAGCAATTAAAGGAGAAACAAGAGGTTGAAAGCCATCAGGGCAAAGATGATAGCCCTCTTCTCAAGGAAACCGTTACAGAGGATGTTATCGCCACTGTTATTTCAAAGTGGACAGGTATTCCTGTAGCAAAGCTGATGGAAAGTGATAAGGAAAAACTCCTTCGTTTAGAAGATACATTGCATGAAAGAGTCATCGGTCAGGATGAAGCAGTCACATCTGTTTCTGAAGCAGTCCTCAGGGCAAGGGCAGGTTTAAAGGACCTCAACAGACCCATAGGTTCCTTTATCTTCCTAGGACCTACAGGCGTGGGGAAGACAGAATTGGCCAAATCATTATCTGAAGTCCTCTTTGACAGTGAAAGCAATATGATTCGTATCGATATGTCCGAATATATGGAAAAACACTCCGTATCCAGATTAGTCGGTGCCCCTCCGGGCTATGTGGGCTATGATGAAGGCGGTCAGTTAACAGAAGCTGTAAGGAGAAAACCTTATAGCGTTATCCTCTTTGATGAAATTGAAAAGGCCCATCCTGACGTATTCAATATACTCCTTCAATTGCTGGATGATGGCAGACTTACAGATAACCAAGGAAGAACTGTGGACTTTAAAAATACGATTGTGATTATGACATCCAACATAGGAAGTCATTATCTCCTATCCGATTTAAGAGAAAAGGGGAAAATTTCCGATGAGACAAAAGAAAAAGTGTATGCGGATCTTAGCCTCCATTTCAGACCGGAATTTTTAAACAGAATTGATGAAACGGTTATGTTCTTACCTCTTACAAAAGACCAGCTTTTCGAGATTATCAAGATCTCCATGAAGCAACTAGAAAAACGCTTACTCGAAAAGAACATTACATTGACGCTCACTGACTCAGCTGTGAACTTAATTGCTGAAGAATCCTATTCACCGATTTATGGAGCAAGACCGGTTAAAAGGTATTTGCAAAAGCATGTTGAAACACTTCTTGCTACTAAAATTATCAAGGGTGAAGTAGAAGAAAACAGTCATGTAACCATTGACGAAGCTGACGGACAACTGATTGTTGCCCCATAAGCTCTATACTACTCCAGATTAAAATGGGGCTGTGCCTCCGGCATTATCCATGCCGGGTCACAGCCCTACTTTATTTTTGATATGCTTTCTTTCACAGGATTCTTCTATAATATCGCCTCAACCAAGAAATTAAACATCCATTGTACAGGAGGTATAAGAACATATCTTGAAGCACCTGTTATCACAAAGATTAATAAGAGGATAGGTCCTTTATCATAAAACTGATAATGAATTCCCTTTTTTCTGAAATTCAATAGTCCTGATAAAATATGGTATCCGTCTAGGGGAGGAATAGGAATCAGATTAAAAACCATCAATATGAGATTAATCCAAATCGTATTCCAAATCATGGATAAAATGATTTGACCCAAATTGCTTGCAAAAAACGTCATTTGAAAGACATAAATGACTTTGAGAACAAATATAAACAAGATGGCAATGATAAAATTTGTCATAGGACCCGCCAGAGAAACAATCATGCCTTCCCTGCTTGGATTTTTAAAATTATTTTCATTGACAGGCACAGGCTTTCCCCAACCGAAACGAGCTACCAGTAACATAATGAATCCTAAAACGTCAATGTGTGCCCGAGGATCTATCGTTAATCGTCCTAATCTCCTGGCTGTATCATCCCCTAGCATGTCGGCAGCCTTAGCATGGGCATATTCATGTAGCGAAAAGCCTATAATAAATCCCGGTATGACGAGTAATATATCGATTATAGCATTATTCATTATTTTGCTCCTATTCCTTTAACAATTTTGGGGTATCCTTGACGGATAGGATATAATCTATAAATTGTCTTGCCGTTCTACCCGATCTTCCATGATATCTGATTTCCCATTTTAGCGCTTCCTCGAAAAGCTTTTCTTGATCCATTTTTATATTTTCTTTTTGAGCTAAGTCTTCTACAATGCGTAAGTACAAATCCTTATTAGGAGACTGAAATGTTATGGTTATTCCAAATCGATCTGCTAAGGACAGCTTTTCTTGTACAGCGTCATTACGGTGTAAATCATCCATGCCTTCCGGTTGATCCTTCCAGCTTTCTTTTATAATATGTCTCCTGTTGGAGGTCGCATAGATGACAACATGCTCTGGTCTTACTTCTATTCCACCTTCTAAGATAGCTTTAAAGTACTTGTATTCTACCTCAAAATCTTCGAAAGATAAATCATCAATAAAAATGATAAACTTATAGCCTCTCTTGTTAATCTGATCCATAAGAGCCGGAAATTTTGAAAATTGTTCTTTTGTTAATTCAATTATTTTTAACTTTTTATGGCTATACTCATTGAGAACGGCTTTGACCAAAGAGGACTTTCCCGTACCCTTGTCACCATAAAGCAGAATATTATTGACCCTATGACCTCGAATAAGCTTTTCTGTATTTTCTAGAAGGGTATTCTTTTGAAGCTGATAGCCTATAAGATCCTGACACCTTATAGGATCTACATTGGAAATACCAATTAACCCCTTATCATCATCCCATTTAAAGGCAATGTACTCTCTAAAAATACCACAGCCCTTTTCCCTGTAGGCTTTCTCTAGCTCCTCTATAGCCTTGTCATCCACGATACCTTCTTTTCCAAAAATATTATTCATGATGATGGTATCTTCATCATTATGAGGCTCCCTGCACAGGATTGAAGTTTCTGTATCACCCATTTCACAGGATAATCGATGCCAATCAACATTGTAAAGCTCTTTTAAAATACAAAGATCATTTTTGACTAAATTCCGAAGGTCATCTGTATTGCCATCTATTTCACTTAATAAACTAAAGGTATTTTCATTCTTAAGAATAATATCCATAATATGCGATTTCCAGCATATGTTGAACTTTTCCGGATACATTTTCAATAACAGGTATTGTATCCTAAAATAATTTTCTTCTATTTCGGCACTTTCTCGGTGCTTATTCATTTTCCATAATTCATGAGCACTTTTAACAATTTCATCATGAAGAATATCCCGATAGAGTATCAACTTTTCTAATGAAGGCCTTTCCATATTTTAATCCTTTCCATTTTACAAAATTAAAAGAGCTGTAACAAAAAAACAGAAAAGATGTTACAGCCCCTTTTTCACAATCCTTTATTTATATACAGGATATTTGGTACATATTTCTTTGATAATAGCTTCTGTCTTAGACTTATAAGCTGTATCATCTTTATGATTAATCACATAATCGATGGCCTCAGCTATTTTTTCAAAATCCTCTTCTTTAAGCCCCCTTGTAGTCATAGCAGGGGTACCCAATCTTATGCCACTCGTAACAAATGGTCCCTTAGGGTCATTAGGTATGGTGTTTTTATTTGTTGTTATACCAACGTCATCAAGGTTTTTTTCTACTTCTTTTCCAGTTAAATTTTTCTTGGATAGGTCAATGAGCACAAGGTGATTATCTGTGCCACCTGAGACTAAATCGAAGCCTCTGTCTAGGAGAGCATCCGCTAATGCTTTTGCATTTTTTACAATCTGTTCTTGATATTTTTTGAATTCATCTGTCAATGCTTCTTTAAAGCAAACTGCTTTTCCTGCAATGACATGCATAAGGGGTCCGCCTTGTATGCCGGGGAAAATAGCCTTATCAATTTGTTGAGCAAATTCGCTCTTGCAAAGTATAGCCCCACCCCTTGGTCCTCTTAAAGTCTTATGGGTTGTTGTTGTGACAAAATGTGCATGTTCACATGGATTAGGATGTAACCCTGCAGCTACCAATCCTGCAAAGTGGGCCATATCCACCATTAAGTAAGCTCCTACTTCGTCTGCTATTTCCCTGAATCTTTGGCTATCAATGATTCGAGGATAGGCACTGGCACCGGCAACAATCAGCTTAGGCTTAAACTCTAAAGCTATTTTTCTTACTTCGTCATAATCAATCATTTGTGTTTTGGAGTTGACGCCATAAGGTACAAAATTATAATATTTGCCTGACATATTGACCGGGCTTCCATGAGTTAAATGCCCACCATTGCTGAGGTCCATACCCATGACTGTGTCACCGGGTTTTAATACAGCGAAGTATACTCCAAAGTTAGCATTGGTTCCCGAATGGGGTTGCACATTGGCGTGCTCCGCATTGAATACCTTCTTTAATCTCTCTCTTGCCAATTCTTCGGCTATATCAACAAATTCGCATCCACCGTAATATCGTTTTCCTGGGTATCCTTCTGCATATTTGTTTGTCATGGAGCTTCCAACAGCTTCCATAACAGCACGGCTTGTAAAGTTTTCAGATGCTATCAGCTCTATTTTATTTTCTTGCCTATCCATCTCTTTGCGGATTGCATTTGCTATCTCGCTATCAACTTTATCTAAATAGTTAAAATACATCTTATTCATCCTTTCATCGTTAAGCTTCATGATTTATTATAGTGTTAAAATTGTAGCATTTCAACTGAAAAAGTTAAATAAGTTGTCTTTTATTCTTTTTATGTGGTGCTGCTAGCGGGGGTGGCGCGGGACTGCTTTATTTGCCATCACTGTTTGCTACATGATCCGCACCCCCAAATGTGCAAAATATGGAGTTATGTGTGGATTATAAAGCGATTATACATAATATTCATATCATATAAGCATTATGTTGTATTTTTATGCATCATTTCCACACACAACTCCATATTTTGCACACGGGACTGCATCAAATCTGAAAGAGGATGGATGATGGCAAACAAAGCGGTTCCAGTGCCACCTTTTCATAACTAATTTAATATTCTTTCAAATAATGTGTTTTATTTCTTTATTTTGGGGTACATATATACTATAATAGCAGTAGAAAAATAGTAGAAATCTACAAATCGAAGATTTGTGATATCAGCGTAGATGTATATTTATCAGACTGGAGGAATAAGAGTGGAACAACAGGGTATAGTCATCGAGATAACGGATCCAACAAATGCCAAGGTTGTCATTGATAAGCATGCTGCATGCGGAAACTGCGGAAAATGCCAAGAAGGTAAAAAAAACACTGTTATCATGTCTGCAAAAAATGACCTTGATGCAAAATGTGGGGATCTTGTAGAAGTTTCAATGCATACGCGACATGTTTTAACAGCTGCAGTCATCATGTACCTTTTCCCACTTATCTTACTCTTGATAGGTATATTTATAGGTAATAAGCTATTCCAAGGTTCAAACAAGGAAATACTATCCATCCTGCTAGGTTTTATTTTTTTAGCACTATCTTATTTTATGATAAGAACAAGAGAAAAGTCTTTTTCTAAAGATGAAGATTATGAACCTATTATAACTAAAATCATCAGTCATAATCATCAAATCGAAGATTTATGAGAAGATTTGATATCTTAACACTTAATAACAAGGAGGAATTAATGATGTCCAATAAAATTACTTATCTAACAGATGAAACTTTCGAGAAGGAAGCCGCTCAATCAGACCAATTAGTGGTCATCGATTTTTATGCAGACTGGTGTGGACCATGTCAAATGGTAGGTCCTGTTATGGAATCCTTAGCAGATAAATTCGATGGTAAGGCTAAAATATGTAAGGTCAATGTGGATGAGCAAAAAAAATTAGCTATCTCTCATAGAGTCATGAGTATCCCAACCGTTATCTTTATGAAAAATGGTGAGGTTGTTGACCGAGTTGTAGGCGCTCTTCCAGAGAATGCCTTTGAAGAAAAAATTTCAAGCTTACTCTAGAAAATATTATGAATCACTGGTAAATCCTTATTTTCTTGAATACTTTAAACTTAGCTGGTATTATAACAATACCAGCTAAATTAAGTTATTTGTATAAATTATCCTGGGGAGGATTTTATGTTTAATAACATATTTGAATTAACAACATCAACCTTAGCCCTTTTATTTGTCATCAACTTCGGTATATCCCTGGTTATTATTTTTTTGGACAAAAAAGACCCATCCTCAACCTTAGCATGGATTATGGTGTTGTTTTTGCTACCTTTTTTAGGCATTGTATTGTACATCATATTTTCTCAAAATTTATCAAAAAAAAGGATTTTCCGTTATACGGCTTTGGAAAAAAGAGTCATGGAATCCTCTTTAAAAATACAAATTGATCAAATGCAAACAGGTGAATTTCATTTCAAGGATAAAGAAACTGAACCCTATAAGGACATGATCTATATGCATCAAGTCCAAAGCAACGCTATTTATACCGATGATAATACAGTGGATGTCTTTACTAATGGTCATGAAAAATTCAGTATGCTTTTAGAAGATATTAAAAATGCCAAAGCACATATCCATTTCATGTATTTCATTCTTCAAAGAGATCGCTTGGGGCTTAATATTATTGATGCCCTTACGCAAAAAGCCGAGGAAGGCTTGGAAGTTCGTCTTCTGCTAGATGCGATGGGCAGTAGAAATATTAGTCGTGCCGTTTTGAAAAAATATATTCAGGCAGGAGGAAAAATCTCCTACTTTTTCCCTTCAAGAATCAAGTTTTTAAATCTCAAGGTCAATTATCGTAACCATAGGAAAATAGTGATTATCGATGGAAAAATAGGTTATATCGGTGGCTTCAATGTAGGTGAAGAATATTTAGGCAGAAAACGACTTGGATTTTGGCGAGATACCCATATAAAAATTCAGGGAAGTGCGGTCCATGACCTTCAAACACGGTTCATCTTAGACTGGCGAAGTGCTTCTAAAGAAGATCTCAATATCCTATTGGGCTACTACGAAGAGCCCACTACTTTTGGCGATTGTGGCATTCAAATTATTTCCTCCGGCCCTGATTCCCAGCAGCAGCAAATAAAGTTTGGTTATTTGAATATGATTATTTCAGCCAAAAAGAATATCTATATTCAAACACCTTATTTTGTTCCTGACCAAAGTATACAAGAATCCTTAAAGGTTGCTGCCATGTCCGGTGTCGATGTTCAAATCATGATTCCATGCAAACCAGATCATGTTTTCGTCTATTGGGCTACTTACCATTACATAGGTGAACTAATCCAATACGGTGTCAAAGTCCATATCTATAACCCTGGATTCCTGCACGCAAAAATGATTTGTATCGATGGTATTGCTTCTTCGGTGGGGTCTGCAAATTTTGACCTCCGTAGCTTTGCTTTAAATTTTGAGAGCAATGCCTTTATCTATTCTTCTGCTACTACAAAAATCCTAGAGCGAATTTTTTTAAATGATGTAGAGGATTGTACAGAATTAACCGAAGAAGGCTATAGAAATCGCTCCTCTTATATCAAATTTCTTGAATCCATATCCAGACTCGTATCCAATATCTTATAGAATTAGCTAATCCTCGCCCCATAAAAGATTTTCCGCTATCTCTTCTGTTTCATGGGTTTTTTGGCGCATCATTAAATTTAATACAGCTTCCTCTGCTGTGACTTCATCTTTCAGTAGCTTATAAAGCTGCATCGTTATAGGCATTTCCACCTCATACTTTTGAGACAACTTAAATGCAGCCTCCGTGGCTATAACACCCTCTACTACCATCCCGATTTCCTTTATAGCCTCTTGACAAGGCAGGCCTTGGCCAATTAAGATGCCGCATCTTCTGTTACGACTATGCATACTTGTACAGGTCACAATGAGGTCTCCTATACCTGTCAGACCGGAAAATGTCTTCTCATGAGCACCCATTTTTATCCCTAATCTAGCTATCTCAACAATACCTCGTGTCATCAAGGCTGCCTTAGCATTATCTCCATAACCAAGGCCATCGCTGATTCCTGCTCCTAAGGCAATAATGTTTTTTAATGCGCCGCCTATTTCTACACCCAGGATATCCGGGTTTGTATAAACCCTGAGACGAGGTGACATGAATAATTCCTGAATTTGTTCAGCTGCTTGCTTGCTTCGAGATGCAGCTACAATCGTGGTCGGTAAACCCTTATTGACTTCTTCAGCGTGGGATGGCCCTGATAAAGCAATAAATTTATTCTGAGGCAATAGCTCGGCCATAATCTCTGAAGCCAGCTTGAGATTATCCTTTTCAAGCCCCTTGGAAGTATTGACAATGAGCACCTCTTGGGAAACATGGTCTTTAATCTTGTTCAGTATTTCCCTGGTAGCCTGTGAAACAACCGATAAAATAATAGTGCTACTACCCAAAGTAGCATCTAGAATATCTTCACATAGCTCAATATTTTTAGGCAAATAGGCACCCGGTAAATATTTTTTATTTTCTCTGGTCCTTTGAACTTCTCTTATATAGTCTTTATCCCTTCCCCAAAGCTTAACAGGGTATCCTTTATGAGCTAAAGACATGGATAAAGCAGTTCCCCAGCTTCCCATACCTAATACACAAATATTTTCTTTCATTCCAATCCGTCCTATCTCTCTTTATTTATTAAAACTTATTTTCGATTCATTACCTGATATGAGTTTTTTTATGTTGGACCTGTGGGTATAAATGGCAATGCAAGCCATAATAAGCATAGGTATTAAATAGGCATCATTATAAAAATAAGTAACAACAGGCAATAAGATGGCTCCTATCAAAGAGCCTAAGGAAACATATCGAGTAAGAGCTATGACGACTACAGCTACTAGGAGGATAATGAGTGTAGGTCCGGGAAGCAATGCAAGCATAGCTCCAAGTCCTGTTGCTATACCCTTTCCTCCTCTAAACTTAAACATAACAGGCCAAATATGTCCAATGACAGCAAGGATACCGCAATACATAGCAACATCCTCGCCGCCAAAATAGCGGCCTAATAGAACAGCGATAACACCCTTTAATACATCCCCTATCAGTGTTCCTGCAGCTGCTTTTTTTCCAACTGTTCTAAGTACATTCGTCGTTCCCGCGTTACCGCTGCCATGTTCCCTTATGTCTATCCCTGCAACGACTCGGCATATTAATATCGAAGAAGAAATGTTACCTATGAAGTAACTTAGTACATATAGAATAATTCTAGCGGTCATAATTCTCTCCCTTTTCTCGATAAATAAACTTGATAGAAGTACCTTCAAAGCCAAAGCTTTCACGAATCCTATTTTCTAAATACCTCGAATATGAAAAATGTGTTAATTCTCGATCATTAATGAAAAAAGCAAAAAGAGGCGGTCTTATACCAACCTGTGAAGCATAATAGATCTTGAGCCTTCTCCCTTTATCGGAAGGCGGTTGCTTCATCATGGTGGCCTCCATGATTAAATCATTGAGCTGGCCGGTTGAAATACGCATCGAACATTGATTTGAAACATGCTTTATCATCGGAATGATTCTTTCCAAACGTTGCTTTGTTAGTGCGGATACGAATAAAATCGGCGCATAAAGCATATAGGACAGTTCATTTTTTATATTCTTAGAGTATTCATTTTGCGTATTGGTCTCTTTCTCTACCAAATCCCATTTATTGACCACAATAATAATGCCTTTTCCTGCTTCGTGAGCAATCCCGGCTATTCTTTTATCCTGTTCCGTAACACCCTCTAAGGCATCGATGACCAAAAGACAAACATCGGATCTTTCGATAGCAGCTATCGCTCTTAAGACACTGTATCTTTCGATGTTTTCATTGATTTTGCTTTGTCGCCTGATACCGGCTGTATCGATTAGGACATATTGATCTTCACCATCAGTAAAAGGTGTGTCTATTGAATCCCTAGTAGTACCGGCAATTTCACTGACAATGACCCTTTCTTCCCCCAAAATTGCATTAATAATAGAAGACTTTCCTGCATTCGGTCTTCCAATAACTGCAATCTTTATAATTTCTTCATCCTCTTCTTCCATAGTGCCCTCTGGAAAGTTTTCTATAATCATATCCAAAAGGTCCCCTAATCCTAGCATGTTGATAGAGGATATAGGTATAGGATCTCCTAATCCAAGCTCATAGAAATCATAAAAATTATCAGGCAGTCCACTGCCATCCACCTTATTGACGACAAGCAGAACTTTTTTGCCTGTCTTCATCAGTATGGAAGCTACATCCATGTCCGCAGAGGTTACACCACTTTTGGCATCTACCATAAAAACAATGACATGTGCTGTATCGATAGCTATCTGTGCTTGTTCTCTCATCTGAGATAGTATGATATCATCTGTATTTGTTTCTATCCCTCCTGTATCAATCAATATAAATTCGTTGCCGGACCATTCCACATCGGCATATATCCTATCCCTTGTGACTCCCGGAGTATCTTCTACTATAGATATTCTTTTCCCAGCCATTTTATTAAAAAAAGTAGACTTCCCTACATTCGGTCTACCTACAACGGCTACAATTGGTTTTCCCATTCGTTCCTCACCTTTCCTTGCAGTGCAACATCTTCTATTTTCCTATGTTACCACCTTTTCTAATGTTTGACAATCACATAAATCCCACTTCCAAGATAATGAACCATGCCCATTGTAACCTTGGAGACAAGCAATGCCAACCTCTCCCCTTCTTCTTTATCCTGTACATAAAATATGGGTACAGAGGATGATTCAATACTCTCCTTATCGCTGGCGACAATAGCCAGTATCATATCCTTTACACCTACATCCATTATATCTCATCTCCTTTTCGATTGGATATCAATGTTTTTCTTTTCGCACTTTCAAGGACCGGTGTATTATTGATGACGTCCACAAGTAAATTCACATCTTCATACATGGGTATCAAAGCCATCACCACATTACCATTATCGGGGTTTCTTCTGGCTACCGGTGTGAAATCCGGCTCATCTACATCTTTTCTAATGCCTAATTGTACGGAAGCATTATGCTGTATAGCCTGCCTTTGTCCCGTGTTGCCAAGGGTTGCACTTGCATCTTCATTTTTAGGAATAATCTCTATAGCAATTCCTTTATCCAGAAAAATTCTTCTTGAGTTTTCTAATCCAATGTTCATAATAACGACCCCATTGACTGTTAATAAAGGTCCTTCAAATTCAATTTTTGCAGGAATGACATCCGCTATTTCATGAATCAAGGTCCTTCTTAGGGCCAACTTCATGATAATAATGACGATGTACCCAACGATTACTGCTACCACGCCTTGTACAAAAATAGAACTGTCGAATCCCCTTGCCACATAAGCGGCAATGCTTGAGAATAAAGCTGTCAAGATGACCATATAATTTCTGGCTTCAAAAGCTTTGGCAATATCCTCAATATAGGCTGTCCCGCGAGGTACCAATTCTGTCAATTCAATATTATCCAAGCTTTGCCTTTCTAGATTTCTTACATCTCTGAATTGTTGAGCTGCCAATGCTAAAAATGTGACAGCACTGAATTCTTTTTCCCATAGAGCGGGTAAAGCTACCGCGCCTAAGAAAGATGCGATTAACCCTAAAGTGAGATGGGATACAATGCCTTGGGGGTGGGTCGGGTATTGTCTCGTATCGACTCTCATCATATAAATTCTTGCGAGCATTCCCATCAGTAATGAGATCACTATAGTAACTCCTATTTCTTTTTCCATGAATGATTTCTCCTGTCCCTTGTTAATTTTACGTCTCAATCATTCATTATTTTTCCCAAATATCCTATGAATCATTCCCAATAAAAAAAGACTGCGCATCGCAACAGCCTTTTTATCCATAAGTTTAATATTCAAAAACCTTGCCTACTCCTACCTCTTTGACAGGGATTGCTTTACCTATTGCAATCTTGGAGGATAAATCTGTACAGTGGCATGGATGAATGCTTTCTAGCCCCAAGGACGCTAAATATTCTACCGTCTTATCTATAATTGCCTTTTCCGGCCCCAGAAGATGAAAGCCACCAATGATGTCGATTATTTTACTTTCGCCTGTCACCTTTTTGGCCTGCTCACAGGTATTGCAAATTCCGGCGTGAGAACATCCGGCCACCACAACAATACCTTCTGCTGTTTTATAGGCTAAAGCCGTATCCTCCAGAAGAGAATCTTGTCTGTTCCCTAGGCTGGCAGCTGTGACCTTCTCAAAATCATTTTTTCTTTCTATTTCTCCTAAAAAAAATAAGTTTTCAGTAATATTCATGCCCTGTTTTGAAAATTGAAGGTCAAAATAATGGCTTAACTCTTCCTCTGACAACATCATTCCAATATTCCCCACAGGTGTGATTTTAGGAATCATTGCATCCGGATGCATAATCATGATAGGCTTCTTGATGACCTTCTTTTTTGCTCTTTTTTCAGTGACATATTTTATATAGTGATAAATGCCATTTGTATGATCATAATGACCATGTGAAAGGACCACAAAATCCAAATCTGTTAAATCGATACCCAGTTTCATAGCATTCTCAATATATGCTCCCGAATAACCCATGTCCCACAAGACTCTTTTTCCGTCCACTTCCAAGAAAAAAGACAAAGCTGATTCTGAAGTCATATAATTCCCTACGATGGCGTTGTTTTCCATCAATACTGTTAATTTCATCTTATTTCACCTCTTCTTTCATTATTCCTCACCCTTATCATAAGGCTGTCCGCTTGCAGCCGGTCCAACAGCTTTTCCGCCTACAACGATTAAAATAATAATAGTAGATATATAGGGTAACATCCTCATAAATTCAGTGGGAACCGGTATGCCAAGCATATTGCCCTGTATGGAAATAGCCTCTGTTAAGCCAAAGAATAAACACGCAAAGGCAGCGCCAACAGGATGCCATTTTCCAAATACCAGTGCAGCCAGTGCAATAAATCCTCTTCCTGAAACCATATGTTCTCGGAACAATGCCGTATAACCCACTGTAAGGGTAGCCCCACCGATTCCGGCCAAGCATCCTGATATGAGAACACAGATATATCTGATTTTGTAAACATGAATGCCCACTGTATCCGCGGCCTTAGGATGCTCTCCTACCGCTCTGAGCCTTAAGCCAAAAGGCGTCTTAAACATAACATAGTAAGCTATAATAACGACAAGCCAAGCCAGATACACAAAGGGTGTTAAATCGGCAAACAAATGCTCACCTAAAAAGGGGATTCTTTCTAAAAATCGAAGACTTTCCGGGTTTCTTGTCAATGTATGCCTTACAGCATCTGTTTGACCAAATCGTTTATAGACTATCTGCAATACATAGGATGTTAAGCCTACTGCTAAGAGGTTAATGGCTGTACCCATGACGACCTGATTCCCTTTTAAATGAATAGCGACAATGGCTAATAACAAAGCTGCTATCCCACCGGTTATCATAGCGGCTAACACGCCTACCCAAGGATTTCCTGTTATATCTGTAAACAAAATTGAAAAGAATGCACCAATAACCATCATACCTTCAAGGGCTATATTAACAACTCCCGATCTTTCCGAGAAAGCTCCTCCTACTGCTGCAAAAATCAATGGTGTTGCAAGCCTAAGAGCTGAAGCAACTATGGCTACAATGATAATCTCCATCTACTCCACCTGCCTTTTTTCCACGGATAAGAGTTCTTGCTTTTTCATGTTTCGCTTCTCTCTAAAATCATAGATAATTTTGATGATATATTGGCTGGCTATAAAAACGATAATAATGCCTTGTATGATGGTTATAACCTCCTTGGGTATACCCGCCAATTGCATCCTTCGAGCACCGTTGGACAATATTCCAAAAAGGAATGAACTGGCTATGATACCGATTGGATGTAATCCCCCAACCAATCCTACCGCTATACCCTCAAAACCATACCCCGGAGTAGCCGGTGATTGTGCGACATAGTAAGTGATACCCATGACATTGATCGCCCCGGCAATTCCTGCAATAGCGCCGGATAAGGCCATAGCAGTCAAAATATTTCTAGCCTTAGGAATACCGCCATATTCAGCAGCATCAGGGTTTAAACCACCACTTCTAAGCTCATAACCCAAAGTGGTTTTA
This sequence comes from uncultured Eubacteriales bacterium, assembly GCA_964429195.1. Classification (GTDB taxonomy): domain Bacteria; phylum Bacillota; class Clostridia; order Peptostreptococcales; family JAAYPU01; genus JBBAFM01. The sequence goes on from CAYSBC010000004.1 coordinate 51,814, forward strand.
AATAATACAAAGTACATGATGATTGCAATGCCTACAGCAATCAATATGCCCGTATGGGCACTTGATCGACCAAATATAGGAAAAATATCTTTAAATTTAGTTAACCTTGCAACTAGTGGCAGAGCTACTGTGTGCGCTTCAGCTTTTGTTCCGCTTAATACGGATGGATTCAATACCGCTCTTACGATATAGTTCACGAGATACAAAGCTGTATAATTCAACATAATCGAAGTAATAACTTCATGTATGCCTATCTTTGCTTTTAAAACACCTGCTATCGATGCCCATAGTCCTCCTGCCAAAAAAGCCCCAAGAATCATAAGGATTATGAGCGGCAAATGAGGTAATCCTTGTCCGAACCATCCAATGGCAACAGCAGTGATTGCGCCCATTAAGAATTGACCTTCTCCACCAATGTTAAATAAACCTGTTCGAAAGGCGATTGAGAAGGATAATCCTGTAAGCAATATGGGTGTCATTTTAAAGAATGTTTCACCTAATTTATCCATCCCCCCAAGACTTCCTTGAAAGAGAGCGAGATAGGCTACTCCTGGATCCTTTCCGGCTAATAGAATCAAAAATGCTCCAATAATAAATCCTACTATGATTGCTAACAATGGAAACCTCAAGGCACCCCAAAGATTCAACAGATTACTCTTCAACCTATTCGTTTTCATCTTCTCTCACCTCTTCATCTCTGTTTGCCTGATTATTTGTCCCCCCAGCCATCAAGAATCCCAATCTCTTCTCTGTGGCTTCCTTTGCATCCAGAATCTCTACTATTTTTCCATCGTAGATAACCGCTATTCTATCCGCCAAATCCAATACTTCATCCAATTCAAGAGATACGAGTAAAACAGCTTGTCCTTTGTCTCGAGACTCTATTATTTTATTATGAACAAATTCAATAGCCCCTACGTCTAAACCCCGCGTAGGTTGGGCTGCAACAAGAAGCCTTGGGTCTTTATAAAATTCTCTGGCTACAATAACCTTTTGTTGATTCCCACCCGACAAGGACTCTGCTGTTACATTTTCATCCGGTGTACGGATATCATATTCCTCAATGAGAGTCTTCGCATGTTCATGTATTTTCTGATAATTCATAATTCCGTTTTTGCTGAAAGGTTCCTTATAATGATAACCTAGTATCATATTTTCAGCCAAATCATGGGGAAGTACTAAGCCTCTTTTTTGTCTGTCCTCAGGTATATGGGCAACACCGCAATTGATTATTTCTTTTGCAGAAGCATGGGTAATATCCTTTCCACTAATGGTCAATTGACCACTTTCTACCTTTCTCAATCCGGTAATCGCTTCTACAAGTTCTTTTTGACCATTCCCATCAACACCGGCAATAGCTAAGACTTCTGAAGCATGTACATTAAATGTTGCATCCTTTACTGCATCAAGGTGTCTGTTATCCTTGACCTTTAAATTTTTTACACTTAAGATAATTTCGCCCGGTTCAATTTCTTTTTTTTCCGTATGAAAGCTTACCTTTCTCCCTACCATCATTTCTGCTAATTCTTCTGTGGTCGTATCCTTAGTGTCAATGACATTGATTATTTTTCCTCTTCTTATGACTGTTACTCTGTCGCTCATCGCCATTATTTCTTTAAGCTTGTGGGTAATAAGTATAATAGATTTACCTTCATTCGCTAAATTCCTTATAATCTTGCCCAATTCTTCTATCTCTTGAGGTGTAAGAACAGCTGTTGGTTCATCCAAAATCAGAATATCTGCTCCTCTGTAAAGTGCTTTTAATATTTCCACCCTTTGTTGTAAACCGACTGAAATATCCCGAACCTTTACCGAAAGTTCTACTTCTAATCCAAAGGCCTCAGAGATCTTTTTTACCTCTTCTGTGGCTTTCTTCATATCCAGCTGAAAACCATTGTATTTTGTAATTTCATTACCTAATATAATATTTTCTGCTATGGTAAAAGGTGGTACCAACATAAAGTGCTGATGCACCATACCTATCCCATGTTGAATAGCTACGTTGGGATCCTTGACATGGACTTGTTTACCCTTAATATAGATATCCCCTGAAGTGGGCTGATATAATCCATAGAGCATATTCATCAGAGTGGTTTTCCCTGCACCGTTTTCTCCTAAGAGTACATGTATTTCACCCTTTTTTAAAGAAAAATTGACATTATCATTAGCTAAAACTCCAGGAAACTGTTTTGTAATATTTTTCATTTCTACTACGCAAGACATTCTCTTTTATTTCTCCCCTTCCTAAAGCTGTATCATCAATCGGGTGAGCTGGTATACAATATATAATAAAGGTCAGAAGACTCCCATTCTGACCTTTATTTATATTTTGATTTCAAAATTTATTCGATGCTCCTCTTATAAAGTAGGAATTTCAAATGCTTCTACTTCTTCTCTGGTAGCAGGAACTGTAAATGTACCATCTATGATAGCTGCTTTGTATTTTTCAATTTCAGCCTTAAGCTCTTCTGTTAAATTTTCTCCAGCATCTCCAACTCCAATACCGTCATCGCTAAGTCCAAATGTTCTTACTTGGCCTTCAAATGTACCTTCTATAGCAGCTTTGGCTGCATCATATGTAGCAGTATCTACCCTTTTCAACATAGAGCATAGTATATTCTCTGCATTTTCAGGAGACGTCAAAGCTTGATCTGCGTCAACTCCTATAGCCCAGAAATCATTTTCTGTTGCTGCTTGAAGTAATCCAAGACCAACACCGCCTGCTGCGTGGTAAATAACGTCTGCGCCTTGCTTGTATTGAGCCGTAGCTATTTCTTTACCTTTAGCTACATCGCCGAAGGAATCTGCATATTCTACAAAGATTGTTGCATCCGGATTGGCAGTTTTTACGCCTGCTAAGAATCCGCTTTCAAAAACGATAATGGTTGGGAATTCCATTCCGCCGATATAACCTACTTTATTGGATTCAGTAGCAAGACCTGCAGCGATACCGACTAAGAATGATCCTTCATTTTCTTTGAATTTTAACCCATATATGTTGTCAACATCTTGTTTATCGTCAAAATCCAAGTCCCCGACTCCATCTACAAGAGCAAATTTGATATCAGGGTTTTCCTTAGCAGCTTCGACTGTAGCAGCCTCCATCATAAAGCCAACACAAACGATTAAAGCAGGGTCTTCTTCCAAGGCTGTTTGAATATTAGGTGCATAATCGTCTTCTGTAGCTGATTGAAGAATGTTGAGCTTAAACCCATATTCTTCTTTTGCCCTTTCAAGACCTGCCCATGCTAAATCATTAAATGATTTATCACCTAATCCACCGGTGTCAGTAATCATAGTTACAACCATACCTTCTCCAGGTAACTCAGCTGCTGGGGGTGCTTCTTCAGGTTGACATCCGACAAGAGCAAATACCATAACAATCATTAGTGATACCGATAAAATTCTCTTGAACATACTTTTCTCTCCCTCCAATTGTAAGATTTTGTTTCCAGGTTAAAAAACTTCATAATAGCATTCTGGACTCTTCTTAATTATACACTTTTTTCATTGAAAATCAAAATCATTTATGCAAATATTACCACTTCAACAATTTTTTATAAAGTATCAAGGATTTGAAGCTTAACCTGTCCGAATATATCGACCACTCTTACCGCAATATCCTTCTTATTTTTTTGTTTTACAAGAGCTTCCTTCTCCATTTTCCCCTTAGATTTACTGCTATACCAGGTAGGCGTC